>JBGQGT010000008.1:0-16159 GCA_041497595.1 Gammaproteobacteria bacterium | reverse complement strand
TCACAATATGACCCACGCCGCGCCCACGCAGGAAATCCGTGGCCCAGGCCAGGTGAGTGCTCTTCCCTGCCCCGTCGATGCCTTCGAACGTAATGAACTTGCCGCGCTTCACTGCGATAGCTGGTACTTGTTCACGGCACGGTTGTGCTGTGCCAGCGTCGAGGAGAATTCATGGCTGCCGTCGCCACGGGCGACAAAGTAGAGCATAGGGCTATTGGCGGGGTTCAACGTGGCCTGGATGGAAGCTTCACCGGGCATCGCGATCGGGGTCGGCGGAAGCCCGTAGCGGGTATAGGTGTTGTAGCTCTGGTCGGTCTCGAGATCGCGGCGGCGCAGGTTGCCGTCGAACGACGCACCCAGCCCATAGATCACGGAAGGATCGGTCTGCAGGCGCATGCCCCGTTTCAAACGATTCACGAACACGGCGGCGACCATGTCGCGTTCGTCGGCCCGGCCGGTTTCCTTTTCCACAATTGAAGCCAGGATAAGCGCTTGGTATGCATTGGCAACCGGCAGGCCCTTGGCCCGTTGTTCCCAAAGCGCTTCGAGCTTCGTTCGCATTCTCAGGTAAGCCTGCCTGAGGATCGTCAGGTCGCTGGTGCCTGCGGCGAAGTAATAGGTATCCGGGAAAAACAGCCCCTCGGGGGATTTTTCCTCGAGTCCGAGGCGTTCCAGAATTTGCGCATCGGACAGTCCCGCGCTGTCGTGCTTCACGGCCGGATGTTGATCGAGCATATTGCGGATTTGCCGGAAGGTCCGGCCCTCGATGAACCGAAGCTCCGACTGGGCGAAATCACCACTGACGATCTTGTCGAGCAGCCGATGCGGCGTCACCCTGGCGCCGACGCCATAGCTGCCGGCCTTGATGTCGCCTGCGTTTCCAAGCAGACGCGCGAGCACCAGAAAGCTCCACCTGTCGGAAATCAGGCCCGCCTTCTCGAACTGCTCCGCCACGATGCGCAGGCTGCTGCCGTGTTCCACGTTGAAATGACGCGCCTGCGGCGCCACTTCGACCGGCGTCAGCGCGAAATAAACGAGCCAGCAGGCGGCGCCGGCCGCGGCGAAAACGGCGAAGAGAATCAGCGTCCGTAACAGGCGCATGAGCGTCCACTTGGGTTGGGGCAGAAAAAGGTTCTTGCGCTTTGCCATGCTGGGATTGGTCACCTGAACGGAATATCCGCCATCTCCAGGCGGCCCGCGGCTGCCGCAGGCTCAACCGGCAGGGTCCGTCGGGAGATGATTCCGGCAGTGTTCAGACCGCGCGGAAAATCAGCGTCCCGTTGGTCCCGCCGAATCCGAAGGAATTCGACATGGCAACCTTGATTTTCATCGGTCGTGCGGTGTTCGGCACAAAATCAAGGTCGCACTGGGGGTCTTGATTGAACAGGTTGATGGTCGGCGGAGCCACCTGGTCCCGAAGCGCGAGCACCGAGAAAATCGCTTCCACCCCGCCGGCGGCGCCGAGCAGGTGTCCCGTCGCCGATTTGGTCGAACTGATTGCGAGACGTTTGGCGTGCTCGCCGAAGCAACGTTTCAACGCAACGGTCTCGGCGACGTCGCCGAGCGGCGTCGAGGTGCCGTGGGCATTGATGTAATCCACCTGGTCCGGATTGATGCCGGCATTGCGCATTGCGTTGTGCATGCCGCGCGCGGCGCCTGCGCCGTCCTCGCAGGGTGCGGTGATATGGTGCGCATCGGCGCTCACGCCATAACCGGCAAGCTCGCAGTAGATTCTCGCGCCGCGCGCCCTGGCGTGTTCCAGTTCCTCCAGCACTAGTACTCCGGCGCCCTCACCCAGCACGAAGCCGTCGCGATCCTTGTCCCAGGGACGGCTCGCCGTCGCCGGATCGTCGTTGCGGGTGCTGAGTGCGCGCGCTGCCGAGAATCCTCCGATACCCAGCGAACACACCGCGGCTTCGGATCCGCCCGCAACCATGACGTCGGCATCGCCGTACTCGATCATCCGCGCCGAGTCGCCCAGGCAATGATTCGCGGTCGTGCATGCCGTGACCATCGCCAGGCACGGTCCCTTGAAACCGTACATGATCGAAAGGTTTCCCGAAATCATGTTGATGATCGCGCCGGGGATGAAGAACGGGGAGATCTTGCGCGCGCCGCCTTCGATCATGGCCCGGTGGGTTTCCTCGATCATCGGCAGCCCGCCGATTCCCGAACCGATATTCAGGCCGATGCGCTCGGCGTCCTTCGGATTGGCCTCGAGCCCGGCGTCGCGGATCGCCTCCACTGCAGCGGCAATGCCGTAGTGGATGAAAACATCCACGCGCCGCGCTTCTTTCGGCGTCAGCACCTGGCCGACGTCGAATTTCTTTACCTCGCCGGCAATCTGGGATGCGAAAGGGCTGGCGTCAAAACGGGTGATCCGGGTGATCCCGGATTTGCCCGCCTGGATGTTGGCCCAGGCCTCCTTGACGCTGTTGCCGACCGGGCAAACGGTCCCCAGGCCGGTGACTGCGACTCGGCGCCTAGACAACGGGACTCCAGAAAAAGAGGAAAGAAGGCGTGATTAGTTGAGGTGCGCCTTGATGTAATCAATGGCCTGCTGAACGGAAGTGATCTTTTCCGCCTCTTCGTCGGGGATCTCGCACTCGAACTCTTCTTCAAGCGCCATCACCAGTTCGACGGTGTCGAGGGAATCGGCTCCGAGGTCGTCGACGAACGTCGATTCATTCTTCACGTCCGCCTCGTTCACGCCCAGCTGCTCGGCAACGATTTTTTTCACGCGCTGTTCTACGGATTCCATTGATGTCCCTTCCCTTTACTTGAAGATGCAGTTACGTGTCTGCCTGCCGCCCGCCCTGGAGGGGCACCTGCGACGGCGAAAAACACGCGCGTTAGTCTACCAAAATTGCAAGGCTTCCGGAGTCAATCCATGTACATGCCACCATTGACATGCAGGGTACTTCCGGTGACGTAGGCGGCGCCCTCCGACGCGAGAAACACGACCGCCGCCGCCACTTCATGCGGCTGCCCGAATCGGGCCAACGGCACGTGCGCCAGCAGCGCAGTCTTGCTCTCCTCCGGCAATCCGCGCGTCATGTCGGTGTCAATGAAACCGGGCGCCACGCAGTTTACAGTGATGTTGCGGCTGCCCACTTCACGGGCAAGCGACTTGCTGAATCCGACGATCCCGGCCTTGGCTGCGGCGTAATTCACCTGCCCCGGGTTGCCCATGGAGCCCACCACCGAGGTCATGTTGATGATGCGCCCGGATCGCGCTTTCATCATGGGGCGGATCACCAGCTTGCTCAAGCGGTACACCGACTTCAGGTTGGTGTCCATGATCTCGTCCCATTCGCTTTCCTTCATTCGCAGCAGCAGGTTGTCGCGGGTAATTCCGGCATTGTTCACGAGGATTGCGACCGAACCAAACTGCGACTCGATGTTGCCGAGCACCTGCTCCATGGCTGCGGGATCGTTGACATTGAGCTTGAACCCGGCGCCCTTTATGCCTTCGCCGGCCAGATAGGCGGAGATTGCCGCGGCGCCCGCATCGCTGGTGGCGGTACCCACCACCGTCGCGCCGGCCTTGCCGAGCGCAACCGCGGTCGCCTGTCCGATCCCCCGGCTGGCGCCGGTCACCAGCGCGACTTTTCCTGCGAGCATGAACTCCTCCCCAGTAGATCTATTGCAGGCCTATTTCAGTGCGGACAAAGCCTGACCGAATGCCGCGCCGTCGCTGAATGAAAGAATCTGGGTTTCCGGCGCGATGCGCTTGTTCAGTCCGGCCAGCACCTTGCCGGGTCCGCATTCGACGATATGGGTAACGCCGCTCGACACCATCTGCCGCACCGTCTCCACCCAGCGCACCGGCTGAACCAGCTGGCGCACCAGCGCGTCCTTGATCGCGTCAGCCGATTCGGCGCTCTTGACATCGGCATTGTGCAGCACCGGGACCGCGCCGCGCCTGAACGACGGCGAGCGCAATTGCACGCGCATGCACTCGGCGGCCGGCCGCATGAGACTGCAATGCGACGGCACGCTCATCGGCAGGAGCACCGCGCGCTTCGCGCCCCTGGCTTTCGCGATTTCCATTCCACGTTCGACAGCGGCCTTGTTGCCGGCGATGACCACTTGCGCGGGCGAGTTGAAGTTCGCAGCCTCGGCCACTTCGTTTGCGCTGCTCGCCTCCGCACAAACGGCGCGCACCGCGTCATCATCCAGACCGAGTATCGCCGCCATCGCGCCCACACCCGCCGGCACGGCTTCCTGCATCGCGCGGGCGCGAAACCGCACCAGCGGCACCGCATCGACAAAATCCAGCGCGCCGCTTGCCACCAGGGCCGTGTATTCGCCGAGGCTGTGCCCCGCCATGGTCGCCGGGGCCGATCCTTGCCGCGCCTGCCACGCACGATACAGCGCCACGCCCGCCACCAGCATCACCGGCTGCGTATTGGCGGTGAGATCGAGTTCTTCCGCGGGACCCTCGGCAGCGAGCTTCCAAAGATCCTGGCCCAGCAGTTCTGAAGCCTGCGCAAACGTTTCGCGTACGCCCGGCAGTTCTCCGAAGGACTGCATCATGCCGACCGACTGCGAGCCCTGCCCCGGAAAGACAAATGCGATCTTCATGTAGTCGCGATCACCAGCGCAGCAACACCGCGCCCCAGGTGAATCCTCCGCCCACGGCCTCCAGCAGCAGCGTCTGGCCGGGGCGAATCCGCCCGTCGCGCACCGCTTCGTCGAGCGCCAACGGGATCGAGGCCGCCGAAGTATTGCCGTGATGATCTACGGTGGCGATGACTTTCTCGACGGGCAGGCCGAGCTTTCTGGCGGTCGCTTCCATGATGCGGATGTTGGCCTGGTGCGGCACGAACCAGTCCAGGTCCGATACCTTCAGCCCGGCCTGATCCAGCACTTCGTGCGCAACCTCGTCGAATACCCGCACGGCGAACCTGAAAACCGAGGCCCCGTCCATGTGGACGAATGGCCTGCCCCAAATCTTGCCGCCGCATACGCTGCCCGGCACCGACAGTTGGTCCTTGTGGCTGCCATCGGCGTGCAGCCGCGTGGCCAGAATCCCGGGTGTGTCGCTCGCCGCAAGCACGACCGCACCCGCTCCGTCGCCGAACAGGACGCAGGTGCCGCGGTCGTTCCAGTCGAGAATCCGGGAATAGACTTCAGCGCCGACCACCAGCACTTTCTTTGCCTGGCCGGCGCGGATGAAAAGATCCGCCGTACTCAGCGCATACACGAAGCCGCTGCACACCGCCTGCAGGTCCCACGCCGGGCAACCGGCAATGCCGAGCCTGGATTGCAGGATGCACGCGGTGCTCGGGAAAATCATGTCCGGCGTGGTGGTCGCAACGATGATCATGTCGATGTCGCCCGCCGCGACACCCGCGGATTGCAGCGCCTTCTGTGCAGCCGGCAGCGCCAGATCGCTGGTCAGTTCGCCTTCCGCCGCGATATGGCGGCTGCGAATGCCGGTGCGGCTGCGGATCCATTCGTCAGATGTATCAACGATCTTTTCCAGATCGGCGTTGGTGAGAATCTTCTCGGGAAGATGGCTGCCGGTGCCGATGATCCGGGAGTTCATCACGCCACCCTTTGATGAATTGAGGCCATGCGCTCGCTGATGCCGTGGAGCATGTCATTATGCGCTTCCTCGTAGGCCCGCTGGATCGCGAAGCGGAAGCCGAAACTGTCCGCCGAGCCGTGGCTCTTGACCACGATGCCTTTCAGGCCGAGCAGGCTGGCGCCATTGTAGCGACGAGGATCGACGCGGCGGCGGAAGGCATTGATGACCGGCAAAGCCATCGCACCCGAGAACTTGGTGAACAGATTGCGGCCGAACTCCTGGCGCAGGTACATCGCCAGCATCTGCGCCAGCCCTTCCGAAGTCTTGAGCGCGACGTTGCCGACGAAGCCATCGCATACGATCACGTCGGTGGTGCCCTTGTAGATGTCCGTACCCTCGATGTTGCCGTAGAAATTGAGGCTGCTGTCGCGCATCAGTTCCGCGGCCTGCTTGACCACTTCGTTTCCCTTTATCTCCTCCTCACCGATGTTGAGCAGGCCTACCGTCGGGCGCTCGACGTGTTCGACCGCGCTTACCAGCGATGATCCCATCACGCCGAACTGCAGCAGATGCTCCGCGGTGCAGTCCACATTGGCGCCGAGATCGAGCATGCAGGTACGGCCGCGCTGGGTCGGCAGGAAAGAGGCGATGGCCGGACGCTCGATGCCGGGCAGCATCTTGAGCACGAACCGCGACATCGCCATCAGCGCTCCGGTGTTGCCGGCGCTGACGCAGGCATCCGCTTGTTCGCTCTTGACCAGGTCGATCGCCAGCCGCATCGACGAGTCCCGTTTCCCCCGCAGTGCCGAGGCGGGCGCTTCATCCATTGCCACCACTTCGGTTGCAGTTTCGATGCGAATGCGGCCGCCTGCCTTTGCGTGGCGGCGCTTCAGCTCGGTTTCGATTGCTGCGGGGATTCCTACCAGGACGACCTGCGCGTCCTCGACGCCGTCGAGAAAATCGAGTGCGGCGGGCACGGTGACGTGGGCGCCGTGGTCGCCACCCATGCAGTCGAGCGCTATCGTGATCGCCATGGATTTTGCGTTGCCTCGGGAAGCGTGCCGCACCCGGGAAATGCCGGATACGCGCTCAGGCGGTTGTCGCACCCGCTGCAGCGGGTCGAAGCGGGCGTTCCGCTCATTCGTTTCAGCTGCGCGGCCTCGCAGCCGAAAGCCGGCTTCGCCTCAGTCGCCCTTGGTCTTGACGACTTTCTTGCCGCGGTAGTAGCCGTTGGGGCTGATGTGATGACGCAGATGCACTTCGCCACTGGTGGGCTCGACGGCGAGCGGCGGGTTGGTCAGAAAATCGTGGGAGCGATGCATGCCGCGTTTCGAGGGCGACTTCTTGTTCTGTTGGACTGCCATGAGATGACTCCTTCAATTAAAACTTTTTTTACTGCCGCTTGAGGACTGCCAACGCGTTGAACGGCGATTCCCGCTTGCCAGCTTCCGCTTGCGGCGACGGCGCCGCGCAGGCGCCCTCCTCATGGCCCGCCACCATCGGCAGCCCTAGAATGACTTCGTCTTCGACCAGTGCGATGACGTCGAGTTTCGGGTCGGCGTGCAGCTGTTCCGTGTCCTCCGCCTCATCGGCGGGATCGCTCAATGCCTGGCCCGCAGGAACCAGCACGAAGTTGCGCACCGCATCGAATCGGAAGCGAACCGGCCCGAGGCAACGCTGGCAGCGGAGCACCAGCTCGCCGCCAAGCGCAAGCCGCAACGAGGGTTTGCCCTCCTGATCGACATGACCCGCCAGCTCATACGCGATTGCGCCGGACTGATCGAACAACGCATCGTGCAGACGCGCAAGCGCCGCCACTGCCACCGTTGCGCGCAATTCACCAGACTCACGCGCAAACGCAACGCTATCGACGACAGCCCGGTCAAACATAAGCCGCGCATACTATTAGTTTTGAATTACCCTGTCAAAACAAAATGTCTTCAACAAACAGTGGGCTGCAGTTGATTCTCGCCTCGACCTCGCGCTATCGCGAGGGCTTGCTTTCGAGGCTCGGTCTGGCCTTCGAAACCACTGCGCCGGAAGTGGATGAAACGCCGCTGAACGGCGAGCAACCCACCGACACCGCGCGCCGGCTCGCGCTTGCCAAGGCCCAGGCAGTGCGCGCCCGATTCCCGGGCGCGCTCATCATCGGTTCCGATCAGGTGGCGGTGTGCAATGGCGTGCGCCTCGACAAGCCCATGACCCATGCGGTAGCCGTACAGCAACTGCGCCAGGTCAGCGGCAGGTCTGTGACCTTCCATTCCGCAGTGGTGCTGCTCAACGCTGGCAGCGGCCGGATACAGTCGCGGCTGGTGCCCACCACGGTAAAGTTCCGCCGCCTCGACGACGCGGAAATCGAGCGTTACCTGCGCCGCGAGCCAGCGTACGACTGTGCCGGCAGCGCCAAGGCCGAAGGGTTGGGCATCTCACTGGTCGAAAGCATCGAGTCCGGCGACCCGACCGCGCTCATCGGCCTGCCGCTCATTGCCCTCTCAAGCATGCTCAGGGAAGAAACATTATTTGTTCCATAACAATATCTTATTAAATTTAATTCATGTAAATAATGGGAAAGGGACGACTCTATCTGATTCCAGTTGATCTGGTTCCCGGAAACACCGGAGATTGGATCGGAACACAACTGAAAACTGCGGTGCAGGCTCTGCGCTTTTTTGTGGTGGAGCATCCGAAGTCAGCCCGGCAGTTCCTGAAAGCATTGAATCTGCCGTTGCCGGAACTGACGCTCGAAGTGCTGGACGAGCATTCCGGAACCGAAGACGTGCAACGATTCGTGCGCAAACTGGAAGCAGGAGTCGATCTGGGTCTGCTGTCGGAAGCGGGCTGCCCGGCGATTGCCGATCCGGGTGCAGCGCTTGTCGCCGAGGCGCACCGGATAGGCGCGCGAGTGGTCCCAATGGTGGGTCCCTGCTCCATCGTCCTGGCGTTGATGGCCTGCGGGCTCAATGGTCAGCGCTTTGCATTCAATGGCTACCTGCCCGCGCGCTCCCCTGATCGCGAGCGCGGCATTCGCGAACTGGAGGAAAGATCGCGGCGCCAGGACCAGACCGAAATCTTCATCGAGGCGCCCTACCGCAACGACCAGTTGTTCGCGGCACTGCTGCGCACCTGCGACGCGCATACCATGCTGTCGCTGGCAACCGACCTGACCGGCGCAACCGAGCAGGTGACGACCCGCACCGTGGCGCAATGGAAAAATGCACCGCCGAGCCTGGACCGCAGGCCGACCGTGTTCCTGCTTCTGGCAAAGGGGAAAGTTTCAGCGCACCGGGGAAAGCGGCCCGGCGGCACGCACTAGCGCCTCGCCGAGCGAGGCGCCGAGCCGCTTGGCGAAGCGCTCGGCCAGATTTTCGCGCGGCGTGAAGTCGACGATCCTCTCGGCCTTGATGACTTCACGGGCCACGAAATCGACGCTCCCGAGGGCATCGGTCAGGCCCAGGTCGATGCTTTTCTGGCCGGTCCACACCAGGCCGGAAAAAATGTCCGGCGCTTCCTTCAGGCGCTTGCCGCGCCCCTTGCGGACCACTTCGACGAACTGCTGATGAATCTCCCCCAGCATGCGCTTCGCGTATTCGCGCTGCGCGGGATCGAGCGGCGAGAACGGATCGAGAAATCCCTTGTTCTCTCCGGCGGTGAGCAGCCTGCGTTCGACGCCGAGTTTTTCCATCGTGCCGGTAAAACCGAAGCCGTCCATCAGCACGCCGATCGAACCAACGATGCTCGCCTTGTCGACGTAGATCCGATCGGCGGCAACCGCCACGTAGTAGCCGCCCGAGGCACAGATGTCCTCGATCACCGCGTAGATCGGGATATTCGGGTATTTCACGCGCAGCCGGCCGATTTCGTTGTTGATGGTGGCGGCCTGCACCGGACTGCCGCCCGGGCTGTTGATGCGCAGGATCACGCCCTTGGTGCTCTTGTCCCCGAAAGCGTCCTGGAGCCCGTGATTGATGTTGTCGGCATTGGCGTGCGCATCCGCGGCGATGACGCCGTTCAATTCCACCAGCGCAGTATGGTTGCCGGGCATCGTCACCTCACGTCCGCCGAGCCATCCGAACGCGGCGAACATCAGAATGAACAGATAAATGAAGGTGAGCGTCTTGAAAAAGATGCCCCAGTGACGGGCCCTGCGCTGTTCGTCGAGCGCAGCGCGCGCGAGCTTTTCGATGATCTCGCGTTCCCAGTTGCCTGCGGAGCCGCCCGGATCGGTTTCAGCCATGAAGCATTTCCTTGTTTTCGACCAGGTAAACCTGTCCGTCCTGCTCCTCGATCGGCAGTTTGGTCAGATTCTGGCCTTTGCACGGACCGCCGATGCAGTAGCCCGTATCCGGAAGATACGCGGCACCGTGCGTCGAGCACACCAAGTATAGACCGGACACGTCGAAGAACTCACCTGGCTGCCAGTCGAGTTCGACCCAGACATGGGCGCAGCGGTTTACATAGCCGTGCACCCGGTCCCGGTAGCGCACGGCAAACGCCGCCGCCGGCCCGCGCTCCGTATCCACGGTAAAGCGCACACCCCTGCCGCGCTCGGGCAGGTCGCCGGCCGCGCAGATCAGGCGTCTTGCTTCAGCCATTGCATCAACTCGGCGAAACTGCCGACACACGCCAGCGGTGCAAGGCGCTCGAGTTCCTCGCGTGGGTGCGCGCCATAGCTCAGTCCGACCGCAGGCACCCCCGCGTTCGCGGCCATCTGCAGATCGTGCGTGGTGTCTCCGATCATCAGCGTGCGTTCCCGCGTCACTCCCAGCAAACGCATCAGCATTTCCAGCATCTCGGGATGCGGTTTGGGGAAACCCTCGTCGGCGCAGCGCGAAGCGTGAAAATGTGCGCCGAGCGCCGTACTTTGCAAGGCACGGTCCAGCCCGCGACGGCTCTTGCCGGTGGCCACCGCCAACAAATAGCCGTCGCGGTTGAGTGCGGGTATGCCTTCTTCGACCATCGGGAACAGCTCGATGTCCTCGTGGCCGGCCAGAAAGTGGGCACTATAGCGGTCTGCGACTTCGCGGTAACGACTGCTTGCCAGCCCGGGATTGAGGTAGGCCAGCGCGTCCTGCAGCCCGAGCCCGATCACGTGGCGCGCCGCTTCCGGGCTCGGCACCGGAAGATCGAGGTCCCGGAACGCGGCCTGCAGCGAAACGACGATATGTCCGGCGGAATCCACCAACGTGCCGTCCCAGTCGAAGACCAGCAGTTCGAAGCGTCCGGGCATCAAGGGCTAGCGGGCCTCGAGGGCACGCAGGAAGCTTTCCAGCTCGGGTGCGAGCGGGGCTTGCACCCGCACCGTCTCGCTGCTGCCGGGGTGGCGGAATTCGAGGCTGGCGGCGTGCAGGAACATGCGCTTCAGGCCCTGCTTCGCCAGCCGCTTGTTGGCGTCGAAATTTCCATATTTGTCGTCGCCGGCAATCGGAAAACCGAGGTGCGCCAGATGCACGCGGATCTGATGGGTGCGGCCGGTCTTGAGCTCGGCGTCGAGCAGGCTGAATCCCGGGAAATTGCGCTCCAGGCGGAACACGGTATGCGCCTGCGCGCCGTCCTCGTCGACCACCACACGGCGCTCGCCGGAGGCGGATACATACTTGTGCAACGCCAGTTTGACGTTGCGCTTGGCATCCTTCCACTCGCCCAACACCAGCACAAAGTAATGCTTTTTCACCGCCCCGTCGCGCAACTGCGCGTGCAAGGCGATCAGGGCGCCGCGCTTCTTGGCCAGCACCAGCACGCCCGAGGTGTCGCGATCCAGCCGGTGCACAAGCTCAAGAAAGCGGATTCCTGACCGCGCCTGACGCAATTGCTCGATCACCCCGCTGGATATGCCGCTGCCGCCATGGACTGCCACGCCGCCCGGCTTGTCTACGATCAGCAGGTCCTCGTCTTCAAGGAGCACCTTGCCGGCGAATACCGCTTTGACCGTCCGGGTTCGGGGTTCGGACGCCGGCCGGGCGGTACGAACCGGCGGGAGCCTGACCTTGTCCCCGGATTGCAGCCGGTAGGCCACTTCCACCCGCCGGCCATTCACCCGTACCTCGCCGCCGCGCACGATGCGATAGATGTGGCTTTTTGGCACCCCTTTCAAGATCTTGTGAAGGAAATTGTCAATGCGCTGGTCGTGCGCCGACTCGTCCACCTCCCGCCAGGTTACGGATCCTTTGCTTAAGGTATTCATTTTGCTTATACTCTTCCGGCAAACAGGCAAACAGTCAGGACCCAGCGGTCGAGCCTTGTGCGCCGCAAGCCGGCGCCATCATCTCCCGCCATGTCGCGTCTGTAACGAGGGGTTAACTTCGCTCACCCGAAAAAGTAGCGATGGTAATTGATGAGTTACGCGCTCGCACACCAAAAGTGGATTCCACCGTCCTGCGTGATGCAGGATGTTTACTGACAAACCTCAGGCCAGAATCTCTCGTCCTCCTCCACCCATGAATTTCCCGACGACAGAAAGCTAGAGCCCCTCGACAACCGGGGCGCCCCCCAGGTTTGTCCTCCCCGTGAATATGTGAGCGCGGGAGAACAAAAATGAAGCGCATGTTATTTAACGCGACCCACGCAGAAGAGCTGCGCGTCGCGATCGTCGATGGCCAGAAGCTCATCGACTTGGATATCGAAACTGCCGGAAAAGAACAACGCAAGAGCAATATCTATAAAGGCATCATCACCCGCATCGAGCCCAGCCTCGAGGCGGCGTTTGTCGACTATGGCAGCGATCGTCATGGCTTTCTTCCGTTCAAGGAAGTCAGCCGCTCCTTCTTCCAGAACCCTGACGCCGACCCCACGCGAGTCCGCATCCAGGATGCCCTGCGCGAAGGCCAGGAACTCATTGTCCAGGTGGACAAGGACGAGCGCGGTAACAAGGGCGCGGCGCTGACTACTTTTATCAGCCTGGCCGGTCGTTACCTGGTGCTGATGCCGAACAATCCCCGCGGCGGCGGCGTTTCGCGCCGGGTCGAGGGCGAGGACCGCAACGAACTGCGCGATACCATCTCGCAACTGGATGTTCCGCCCGGCATGAGCATCATCGCCCGCACCGCCGGCATCGGCCGCTCGGTCGAGGAGCTCACCTGGGACCTTAATTACCTGATGCAGTTGTGGCGGGCGATCGAAACCGCCGCCAAGCAGCAGGGCGGCGCTTTCCTGATCTACCAGGAGGGCAGCCTGGTCATCCGCGCCATTCGCGACTATTTCCACCAGGAGATCGGCGAGATCCTGATCGACACCGAGAGCATTTACGATCAGGCCCGCCAGTTCATGGGCCACGTGATGCCGCAGAACGTCAACCGCGTGACGATGTACAAGGACGACGTGCCGTTGTTCTCGCGATTCCAGATCGAACACCAGATCGAAACAGCCTATTCGCGGCAGGTGCCGCTGCCGTCCGGTGGCGCAGTGGTGATCGACCACACCGAGGCGCTGGTGTCGGTAGACGTCAACTCCGCGCGCGCCACGCGCGGCGCCGACATCGAGGAAACCGCGCTGCGCACCAACCTGGAAGCCGCGGACGAGATCGCCCGGCAACTCAGGCTGCGCGATCTGGGGGGGCTGGTGGTGATCGACTTCATCGACATGGAGTCTGCGCGCAACCAGCGCGACGTGGAGAACCGGCTGCGCGATGCGCTGAAGTATGACCGCGCCCGCGTGCAGACCGGCAAGATCTCCCGCTTCGGGCTGCTGGAGCTGTCGCGCCAGCGGCTGCAGACCTCGCTCGGCGAAACCAGCCACATCGCCTGCCCGCGCTGCCATGGCACCGGCCACATCCGCTCGATCGAATCCTCGGCGCTGCATATCCTGCGCATCCTCCAGGAAGAGGCGATGAAGGAGAACACTGCGGCGTTGCACGCGCAGGTTCCGGTGGACGTGGCGACTTACCTGCTCAACGAGAAGCGCAACGAATTCCATTCGATCGAGACGCGGCTCAAGGTCAACGTGCTGCTGATCCCGAACGTGAACCTGCAGACGCCCAACTATTCCATCACCCGGCTGCGTCACGACGAACTCAACCAGAGCGAGGTCGTGCAACCGAGCTACAGGATGGTGGACGTGGCCACTGAAGTCGCGGAGCCCGCGCCGACCGTGCAGAAGCCGGAGCCGCAGCGGCCGCAGGCTGCGGTGCAGGGAATCACGCCTGCCCAGCCTGCCCCGATGCGCAAGGAAGAACCCAAGCCTTCAATCCTGGAAAAGATCTTCGGCTGGCTTACCCGCAAGCCGGAGGCCAAGCCCCAACCGCCCAAAGTGCGTCCGCGCGACCCGCAGCAGCGCCGCGACCACATGCGCGATGGCCGGGGGCGCGGCCGGGGTCGCCCGGATGAAAAGCGTGACGAGCGCCCGCCGCGCCAGGATGGGGGAAGCCCACGCGAACAGAACCGTCCGCGTGGCCAGGAGCATGCCGAGCGCAAGCCACAGGAACGCCAGCAACAGCGTCCACCGCGTCCCGAGCACGGACTGGCTGCGGTCGAGCAACGCCAGCCGGGAGACCGGCCGGAAGGCCCGCGCGAAGGAGAAGGTCGCGGCCGCCGGCGCCGCGGCCGGCGCGAACGCCAGGCCGAGGGTCAGGACAATGTCGGCCAGCAGCAGCCGCGCGGCGATCAACCCTCGAACACGGCTGCGGCGGCCGAAATGGCCAAGCCGGCCCGCGAGCGTGAACGTCCTGCGCCGGCGACATCTTCACCTGAAGTCCAGACCGGCGTTCTCGAACCGGTGATGTTCACGCATGAGCCGGTCGCCGCCGAACCACCGCTGACCATCGCTCCGGCCACGCCGCCGCAGGAACGTTACCTGCCCGAGGCAAATACCGACGAGCGGCAACCTGAACCGGTGGCTGAGGCGCCTGACCGGCAACCCTGGAAGATGGAGCCGATCACGTTGCCGCCCGACATGGTGATGATCGAGACGCAGGCAGACCAGGCGGCCAGGATGCTCGAGGAAGAAGGACAGGATGTGCCTCGGCCCGCGAGGCCGCCCCGCCAGCGCAACCCCGAGCCGGTCAATGCCGACGAGCCGCTGCAACAGGTGGAAACGCGCAAGGAATAATCCGCGATCGACCGCGGCCAATGCCGTCAGCGGCACAAACGAAGCTCGGCTAGTGTCCTGTTCCGCTGATTCGTGGGACAACTTGCGAATCTTTGCAGGCAGATTTCATGTCCATTGTGACAGCGAACCATCATTGATCGGAAAACCTCCGAAATCGGCGTCAGGCAAGGCGCGAGTCCTTGACAGTGGCGCGCCCCACGGCGAGGACTCGTAACACCGCATGGCGTCGATTCTCGTCAGGTTTTCAGGCGCGAATCAGTGGAACAGGACACTCTAGATGCCGAGCTTCTTTTTTATGTGCTGAAGCAGTCCTGCGGCCGCATCTTCGGCCATGTCCAGCACCAGTTCGAATCCCTGTACCCCGCCGTAGTACGGATCCGGCACTTCTTCACCCCGCCGCGCGCTGCTGTATTCCATGAACAAGCTCAGTTTGCCGTGATGCTGCGCCGGGGCAAGCCGTCTCAGCTGAGAGAGATTGTCCAGATCCATCGCCAGGATGTAATCGAATTCGACGAAATCCTGCCCGGTCACCTGCCGGGCGCGCAGATTCGCGAGATCGTAGCCGCGTCGGGCCGCGGCCAATTGGGTGCGGCGATCCGGCGGATGGCCGAGGTGATAGCCGTGGGTGCCCGCCGAGTCGACGAGAATTTTCTGCTCCAGTCCTGCCGACGCCACCGCATGGAGAAACACGCATTCGGCTGTAGGTGACCGGCAAATATTGCCCATGCAAATAAATAGCACTCTGACAACCTTCTTTCCGCTAAGTCCTTGTCCCGTCTTCATAGCTATCGTTGCGTTCCGTTAAATTCTGGTAAAGTACGGCATTGGGTGTTGCAGAGGGTGTTGCAAAATGCCGCTCACCGAAACAGATATCAAAGCGCTCAAGCCGCACCCCGAGCGCCATCGCTGGGTCAACGACGGCGACGGCCTCTATCTTCGCATCGCCCCGAGTGATCGGCGCACCTGGATCTGGCGCACCAAGCGCAACGGCAAGACCTCCTACACCACCATCGGCGAATGGCCGTCCTACACGGTCAAGGCCGCGCGCATCGAGCTCGCGAAGCGTACCGGCCGCGCCACGCCCCCGAATGCACTGACGGTCGAGGACGCACTCGAGGAATGGTTCAGCGACCAGATCGAGCCGCACTACCGCGTCATCAACAGCACCCGCACCTACGTTGACCGCTCTATCGCTGAATTCGGCCCCAGGCGCCTGCAGGAGCTTACCCGGGCCGAGATCGCGCGATTCGTGCGCGGATACGCGAAGGACACGCCGGTCGCCGCAAACCGCTGCCTGAGCGCCCTCAAGCTCGCCCTGGGCTGGTGCGTCGAGACCGGCTACCTCGAGCACTCCCCCGCCGAAGGCCTCACGCGGCGCGTCGCAGGCGGCGATGAGCAGTCGCGCCGGCGCGTGCTCTCGGATGACGAGATCCGCGAAGTGTGGTGGCTGGACTCACCCAACGCGAACCTGCTGCGTGCGCTGCTGCTGACCGGCTGCCGGATCGCTGAATTACAGAAAGCGCGCCATGAGCACGTTCAGGGCGACTGGCTCTTCATCCCTGCAGAGCACTCGAAAAATGGCCG
>JBGQGT010000007.1:0-16926 GCA_041497595.1 Gammaproteobacteria bacterium | reverse complement strand
GGACTCCAGTTCCTTGTAAGCGGTCTGTTCCTTTTTTCCGGCGGCCCGCACCCTGCGCTCGGCTGCGGTCATCTGTTCGCGCGCGTACTGGGCACGCTGCTGCGCCTGCTCGACCGTCAATATGGGGGTTTCGGCCGTCTGTGCGAACGCAGTGACCGCGATGATCATCAACACTCCAAGCGCAAAGAATCTTGTCATTTCACTCCCGCACGCGAGGTGGCAGTCTTTCGATCGGTACAACGAGGGACTGGTGCCGGCAGCAGGAATCGAACCCGCGACCTTTTGATTACAAATCAACTGCTCTGCCAACTGAGCTATGCCGGCTTGCGCCGCATTATAGGCCCAGCATTGCAGCCACGAAACCGCGACAGCCGGCCCTACTTGATCACCTGCAGTCGCGGCCGGCGGCCCGCCGGCGGTCTGGGACGGTGGTCGTCCGGAGAACCGGTGTGGGTCTTCGGCGGCGCGACCAGCGGCGCGGGCAGCGACGGCGAAGTCTGGAACGCCAGGCCATGGCCGGTTTCCTTGGTGAAGATTCCCGCCACCGCGGTGATCGGCACCGAGATCTCGCGCGAGGTGCCGCCGAAACGCGCCGAGAACTGGATCAGGTCATTGCCGATCTTCAGATTGCGGGTGGCATCAGCGCCTACGTTGAGCACGATTTCCCCGTTCTTGACGTACTCGGTCGGGACCTTGGTGGTCTCGTCCACCTTGACCGCGATGTACGGAGTCAGCCCGTTGTCGCAGCACCACTCGTAGATCGCGCGTATCAGGTAGGGGGTGGTCGCGGTTTCCTTCACTTGCGCATCACCTTTTCGGAAGCCGTGAGCGCCTCGATGAAAGCGGGGCGGCTGAACAGCCGCTCGGCGTATTTCATCAGGGGTGCGGCCTGCTTGGGCAGCTGGATGCCGTAGAAATCCAGCCGCCACAGCAGCGGCGCGATCGCCACGTCGAGCATCGAGAATTCCTCGCCTAGCATGTACTTCTGCTTGACGAACACCGGCGCGATCTGCGTGAGGTTGTCGCGGATGATCTGGCGAGCCTTTTCGGCCTGCTTCTGGGTGCCGCCCTCGATCGCATCGACGTTGGAAAACAGCTCGTTCTCGAAACGGAACAGAAACAGCCGCGCCCGCGCCCGCATCACCGGATCGGCCGGCATCAGTTGCGGATGCGGGAAGCGGTCGTCGATGTACTCGTTGATGATGTTGGACTCGTACAGGATCAGGTCGCGTTCCACCAGCACCGGGGTGCGATTGTACGGGTTCATCACCGCCAGGTCCTCCGGCTTGTTGTAGAGGTCCACGTCGATGATCTGAAAATCCATCCCCTTTTCGTAGAGGACGATGCGGCAGCGTTGGCTGAATGGGCAGGTGGTGCCCGAATAAAGGGTCATCATGGACCGTTACCTGGGAAATTTGATGGTCAGTGCACGTCTTTCCAGTACTCCGTCTTGAGCAGCCAACTGAGCACGAGCAGGAGCGACAGGAAGAACAGGACGACGATGCCGATCTGGACGCGCCGGGTCTTCACCGGCTCGCCCATGTAGGAAAGGTAGTTCACAAGATCGCGCGCGAGCTCGTCGTACTCAGGCGGCGAAAGGGTTCCGGGCGATTCCAGCACCAGCTTCTTGTGCTCGACCTTGTGCCCGCCGCGGTCCTCGATCTCGGATTTCAGGACCTGGGTGCCCTGCAGCTGCCAGAGCACGTGCGGCATGGCGACGTTCGGGAACGCCAGGTTGTTCCAGCCGCTCACGCGTGCCGGGTCGCGATAGAAGCTGCGCATGTAGGTGTAAAGCCAGTCCACGCTGCGCGAGCGCGCGATCACGGAAAGATCCGGCGGCGCGACGCCGAACCATTCCCGCTGGTCTTTCCTGCTGGCGGCGATGTGCATCGGATCACCGACCTTCTCGCCCGTGAACAGCAGGTTGTCCTTGATCTGCTGCTCGGTCAGCCCGAGATCCATCAGGCGGTTGTAGCGCATCGCAGTCGCGGAGTGGCAGTTCAGGCAGTAGTTGACGAACACCTTTGCGCCGTGCTGGATCGACAGCACGTCGCCGGAATCGATGTTGGCGCGATCGAGCTCGATGTCCCCGCCTGCGGCATGGACCGCGGCCGGCGCGAACAGCAACGCGACAATGAATCCTCTCACCATGTCACCCTCTCAGGCTCCGGCTTGGTCTTGTCGATCCTGGTGTACCAGGGCATCAGCAGGAAGAACAGGAAATAGACGATCGTGAAAATGCGCGCCACCACGGTCGCGCGTTCCGCGCCGCCCAACCAGGCGCCGAACTGGCCCCAGACGTTGATCGGCACGGTGCCCAGATAGCCCAGCACCACGAAGGAGATCACCAACAGCGCGAGCGCGGTCTTGTAGACCGCCCCCCGGTAGCGGATCGATTTGACCGCGCTGCGATCCAGCCACGGCAGGAAGAAGAAGACCATCACCGCAAGCCCCATTGCCAGCACGCCGGGAAACACGGAGCCGAGCAACGGCGGCACAGCGCGCAGGATCGAATAGAACGGGGTGAAGTACCACAGCGGAGCGATGTGGGCCGGGGTCTGGAGCGGATCGGCGGGCACGAAATTGTTGTGCTCGAGGAAGTAGCCGCCCACCTCCGGCGCAAAGAACACGATGACGCTGAACACCATCAGGAACACCACCACGCCGAAGATGTCCTTCACCACGTAATAGGGGAAGAAGGGAATGCCGTCGAGCGGAATGCCGGTCTTCGGATCCTTCTTTTTCTTGATTTCGATGCCGTCCGGATTGTTGGAGCCGACCTCGTGCAGCGCCAACAGGTGCGCGGCGACCAGGCCCAGCAGCACCAGCGGAATCGCGATGACGTGGAAGGCGAAGAAACGGTTCAGCGTCGCATCGGAAACCACGTAATCGCCGCGGACCCACACCGCCAGGTCCGGACCGACGAAGGGGATGGCCGCGAACAGATTGACGATAACCTGCGCGCCCCAGTAGGACATCTGGCCCCACGGCAGCAGGTAGCCGAAGAAGGCCTCCGCCATCATGCACAGGTAGATCAGCACGCCCAGCAGCCACAGCAACTCGCGCGGCTTGCGGTAGGAACCGTAGATCAGGCCGCGAAACATGTGCAGGTACACCACCACGAAGAACAACGACGAGCCGGTGGAATGCATGTAGCGAATCGCCCATCCCCAGTCGACGTCGCGCATGATGTACTCGACCGAAGCGAAGGCCTGCGCGGCATCGGGCTTGTAGTGCATGGTGAGGAAAATGCCGGTGACGATCTGCATCACCAGCACCAGCATCGCCAGCGAGCCGAAGTAGTACCAGAAGTTGAAGTTCTTCGGCGCGTAATACTCGGAAAGGTGCGCCCTCCAGGTCGCCGTCAGCGGAAAGCGCGCGTCGATCCAGTTGAGCAACGCCGTCATCTTGCCCATCGCGTCATGCTCCTTTGCTGTCTTTACCGATGAGCAGACGCGTGTCGCTCAGGTAGGCATACGGGGGAACCTTGAGGTTCGCGGGGGCCGGCACGCCCTTGTAGACGCGGCCGGCTAGATCGAACTTGGAACCGTGACAGGGGCAGAAGAAACCGCCCGGCCAATCGTCGCCCAGACCGCTTTCGGCTCCGGGTGCGAGCTTCTGCGACGGCGAACAGCCGAGGTGAGTGCAGATGCCCACCAGCACCAGATATTCGGGTTTGATCGAGCGGGCTTCGTTCTTTGCATAATCCGGTTGCATCGGCATGGAAGACTTGGGATCGGCCACCATCCGGTCGAGCCCGGGCAGGCTGTCGATCATCTCCCTGGTGCGGTGGACGACCCACACCGGCTGGCCGCGCCACTCCACCGTCACCATCATCCCCGGCTCGACGTTGGACAGATCCACTTCGACCGGCACGCCGGCAGCCCTTGCCCGCGCGCTCGGGTTCATGCTCGCCACGAAGGGCACGGCGACGGCGACACCCGCCACGCCGCTGGCAACGCTGGTGGCGACCAAAAGAAAGCGCCGCTTGCGGCGATCGACGTTGCTGTCAGCCATGTTCCGGTCCGTCAGGTTTCAAAAACGTTGCATTTTACAGTAGGTGCTTGGGCAAATTACACCCCATGTTGCTTAACTCCATGTAAATAATTGAGAAATCGACTTCAGGGAACTTTGGGCAAAATTTGCGGCTGTGCCTCTGGATAATCCGCTCGGGCGCCCTTGCTTGCGCGCGCGGGCCCGCCCTCGGCTGGTACCATCTGCGCCTCGCGGTCATTGACAGTCGATGACGGCGCAAACGGGTTACGACCGGCCTTGAGGACGATGATGAAAGTCAGGGTGAAATGGATCGAGAACGTCGCTTTCCTGGGTGAGACCGAGAGCGGGCATGCGCTGGTGATGGATGGCGCGCCGGAGGGCGGCGGCCGCAATCTCGGGCCGCGACCGATGGAAATCGTGCTGGCAGGCACCGGCGGTTGTACTGCTTACGACGTGGTGACGATCCTGAAGAAGGCGCGCCAGGACATCAGCGATTGCATGCTGGAGGTCGACGCCGAGCGCGCCCCCGCGGACCCGAAGGTGTTCACGCGCATCCATTTTCACTTCGTGATCACGGGGCGCAACGTCAGCCGCGAACACGTCGAGCGCGCCATTCGTCTTTCGGCGGAGAAATATTGCTCGGCCTCGATCATGCTCGGCAAGACCGCCGAGATCACCCACGATTTCGAGATCGTCGAGGTCTGAGGCCGGGGATCAAACCCGGTAGGTCGACACCGTCATCAGGCGCGAGGAAATCCGCATCGCCTGCTTGACCGGCGCCGGCAGTTCCGCAGCACCGTGGGCCAGCGCCATATTCGCATGGCGTGCCTCGTCTTCCTTCATCTGCGCGACGATGGCGCGGCTTTTTTCGTCCTGGGCCGGAAGCTGCTCGAGATGGCTGTCGAGATGGCCTTCAACCTGGCGCTCGGTCTCGGCCAGAAATCCCATGCTCCACTTGTCTCCGAGCAAACCCGAGAGTGCGCCGATGGCGAACGACCCGGCGTAGAAAAACGGGTTGAGGACACTCACCCGTCCACCCAGTTCGTCGATGCGCTGCGCGGTCCAGGCGAGGTGCTCGGTCTCTTCCGCCGCCGCGCGTTCGAGGGTTTTTCTGGCGGCATCGTCGCGCGCGGTCAGCACTTGTCCCTGATACAGCGCCTGCGCGCAGACTTCGCCGCTGTGGTTCACCCGCATCAGCGCCGCAGCGTGGCGTTTCTCCCCCGCGCTCAGCTCTACGTCGGGCAGATTCTCTCCGGGAACCGGCCGCAACGAAACGGCGGGCCCGCACAAGGTACGCAGCGCGCGATCGAATCCGATGATCAGGCGGTCGATATCCGGCATCACGGCTCGCTCACTTCTTGCGCATGAAGAACAGGAACTGGCCGCCGGTCTCGGTCGAGGACAGCAACTGGTTTCCGGTCTGTTTCGAGAACGCCTGGAAATCGCGCACCGAACCCGGGTCGGTGGCGAGAACCTTCAGCACCTCGCCGGAATTCATGTCGTTGAGCGATTTCTTGGTGCGCAGGATCGGCAGCGGGCAGTTGAGCCCGCGCGCGTCGAGTTCGCGATCGAAGTGAATTTCGGTTTCCATCTCGGGTCCCTGCATCGTCGTTTCTGCCGTTCAACCCGGCGTGGCAACCAGCATGCCCTTGCCGACCCAGGCATTCATGCCGCCGGCCAGGTTATAGACTTCCTGCCACCCCTTGCCCGTCAGAAAAGCGCTTGCCTGCGCGGAACGCGCTCCCGACTGGCAGTAGAACACCACCGCGCGTGAGCGGTCGATCTCCTCGAACCGGGCGGGCAGGAGGTGCAAGGGGATGTGCCGCGCGCCGGGAATGACGCCGCGACTGACTTCCCGGTCGGTGCGCACGTCCACCAGCACGACATCGCCGTGCTGTTTCATGTCCTGCAAGCGCAGTGGATCGATGGCGGCAAAGTTGCTCATGCGGGGAAACGGCGGGAACGCCCGCAATGATACCGCTTTGCCGCAATCCTCAGAAGATGCTGATGTTGCGGTCGAGCAGCAGTTGCGACAAACGCATATTCGCCGCTTCCAGCCTTGCCACCAGGAGCTCGAGGAAAGCCGCGTTGAAGGCGTGCTTGCAACTCTCGGTCGCCTGTGCCAGCGAATCGGCGCCGACCTCGATGATGGTGATGTCGTTGACCGAAGTGACGCTCGCGGTGCGCTGGAACAGGCGCTTGCCGAGGTAGGCCATTTCCCCGAAACACTCGCCCGTGCGCAGGATGTTGAGCAGTTTGCCCTGCTTGGTGATCTTGACCTCGCCGGCGGCGATGACGTAGAACGCGGTGCCGACATCGCCTTCCTTGATCACCGAACTGTTGGGGGAATAGCGCGCCCAGTTGGAGATCCGCAACACCTGCCACAGATCGACGTCGTTAAAAGTCCTGAAGAATTCGAGCCGGCGCAGCGTATTGAACTTTTCCGTCTCCGGAACGATTTCCTCCGGTTTCTGCAGGTTGTTGAAGGTGTCGGCGAGTGCCTGGGCAAATTCTTCCCAGGTCTGGAATCGCTTGGCGATCTCCTTCTCCAGCGCGCGCCGCACGATGGCGTCGACGGCGGCCGGGATCTCCGGGCGCAGCATGCTGGGCGGCGGCACGTCGACGTGAATGATCTGATAGACCATGCTGTAGTTGTTGGTGGCCTTGAACGGCAGCGCCCCGGTGAGCAGCTGGTACATCACCACGCCCAGCGAAAAGATGTCGGTCTGGTGATTGAGCGCAAATTCCTGCAGTTGCTCCGGCGACATGTACGCGGGGGAACCGATTCCGGACACCTGCGTGGTCTCCGCGGCGATCGTGAGCGCGGCGCCGAAGTCGGATATCTTTATGTCGGTCTCGCCGGTGAGCAGAATGTTCGCCGGCTTGATGTCGCGGTGAATGATGCCGTAGCGATGCGCGTAATCGAGCGCCTTGCAGCACTTGAATATGATCTCGATCACGCGGCTGACCGGCAGCAGGGATTCGGGCTGGGTAAGAGGCTCGAGGGTGCCGCCCTCGACATATTCCATCACCAGGTAGCTGCCCTGCTCGTCGGCGACCGCATCGAAGATGGAAACGATGTGGGGATGGGAAAGCTTCCCCGCGAGAGATGCCTCGGTCAGAAACAGCTTGTGAAAGCGCTTGCCGTGGTCCTTGTCGCCGAGGGCATCCGAGCGCACCAGCTTGATCGCAACCTGGCGGCTGGCAAATGCGTCGTTGGCCAGGTAAACCGCACTGGTCGCGCCCCTGCCGATCTGCCTGATGATTTCGTATTTGCCGATCTTTTCCATGATCGCTGTGCCGGAACCCCTCACAGCCAAGCGGGCATACGTCGATATGATAGAAAATTCAAAGCCATAAGGCGAGGTTTTTGAGTAAATTCAAGGCGACTGCCCCAGCCGCGGACGATCGCGGGCGAAAAGAGGGCGCTGGATGCACCCGGAAGGCACTGCAAACAACGGTGACTCAGGGACGGCGCCGGACTTCGGTGTCGATCGCCACCAGTTCCTTGAGTCGCGCCTCGACGCTGGATTTCTGATAGAAGTCGCCGTCGCCGGCGCGCTGCGCGAGTTGCAGTTGTTCGATCGCGGCGGGAAGGTTTCCGCGCAGCGCGTAGGCCTCGGCCTGCGCGCGGTGCTGCAGCAAGCGCTTTCCCAGCGCGGTATAGCCGCGCGATTGCAGCTCGTAAAGGCGCGCATCGGGGGACCGGGTCTCCAGCCTGCCCGACAGGAAGTCCACCGCTTCCGCGGCGCGCGTGGCGTCGAGCAATGCGCTGGCGTAACCGTAAATCAGCGCGCGGCGGCTGGGGTTGGCACGCAGTCCATCGCGATAGGTCGCCAGCCCCTTCTCGAGCTCGCCGCTGCCGATCAGGGTTTGCGCAGTCAAGGCGTCGACCATCGGGCTTTTCGCCTTGAGGCTCTGCAACAGGGCGACCTCTTTTCTCGCGCGCGTGAAATCGCCCGCGCGCAACAGCGCCACGACCAAGCCGTAGCGGGCCGCCGCCTCGCTGGTGAATTTTCGGCCGGACAGCATGTCGTCGAAGTTCGTGACCGCCACGCGCGGATTGCCCTCAAGCGCCGACAGTCGCGCGCGCACCAGGTGAAATTCCAGGCTGTCGGACACCTGTCTGAACGGGACGTCCTGAATGCGGTTCTGCACGTCGGCAATCCGCTCGAAAGTAAGCGGATGCGTGCGCAGATAGGCCGGCGCGCCGGTTTCATATACGCGCGTGGCCTTCTGCAGGCGCTCGAAGAACACCGGCATCGCGTGCACATCGAAGCCGGACTTCTCCATGATCTGTAAACCGATGCGGTCGGCCTCGCGTTCATGCTCGCGGGTGAAGTTGAGCGCCGACTGGATCGTGCCGGCCTGCGCCGCCATGATCGCCGCCGCGGAAACATCGGGATTCGAGCGCGCCGCGAGGATCGCCACCGCCAGAGCCGCCATCGACGCGAGTCCGGCACGCTGCTGTGCCGCGACCATGCGGGCAAGGTGGCGCTGGGTGACGTGCGCGATTTCATGGGAGAGCACGCTGGCGAGTTCGGACTCGCTCCGCGCGCTGAGCAACAAGCCCGAGTGCACGCCGATGAATCCACCCGGCAAGGCGAATGCGTTGACGGAGTTGTCGGCGATTCCGAAGAACTCGAACGGGCCGGCTGGATCCGGACTGTTGCCGACCAATCGGTAGCCAATGGCGTTCAGATAGTCGGTAACGTCGGGATCGTCGATGTAGGCCACGTTGGCGCGGATCTGGCTCATGATGCCCTCGCCGAGTTTGCGCTCTTGGGCGGGGGACAGCGCGCCCTGCGAAACATCGCCCAGGTCGGGCAATTCGTCGGCGAGACCGAGTGCGGGGACCAGCAGGACGACGGCGATCACTGAGCGAAATTTCATGGTGCTATGATAGCGCCACCTTTCATCAAGTTCCTCGGTCGCGTGACGGCCGTACACGAAGCAGGCGGATTCGAGTTTGGGCGAACTTACACATTTCGATTCCCGCGGTCAGGCGCACATGGTCGACGTGGCGGAAAAGCCGGAAACCCACAGAGTCGCGATCGCCTCCGGCAGGATTTTCATGCGTGCTGAAACGCTGCGCAAGATCGTCGAGGGCGATGCGGCCAAGGGCGATGTGCTCGGCGTGGCGCGGATCGCGGCGATCCAGGGTTCGAAGCGCACTTCGGAGTTGATCCCGCTGTGCCACCCGATCGCGCTCACCAAGGTGAGCGTCGATTTCGAAGTGCATCGCGACGAGAATTCGGTGGAATGCATCGCAGTTGCCGAGACATTCGGGCGCACGGGCGTGGAAATGGAGGCACTCACGGCGGTCAGCGTGGGACTGCTTACCGTCTACGACATGTGCAAGGCAGTGGACCGGGGCATGCGCATCGAAGGCGTCGGGCTGCGCGAAAAGCGCGGCGGCAAGTCCGGGCACTGGGTTGCCGGGACCGGCGGCGCGTGAGCTTGCAAGAACCGCCGCGCGCCGGATCGGTCTAAGCTTTGGAGCACGGTCGCGGCGCCCTGTATTCCCGGTTGATTGTTGTTCTTCTCGCCGGCAGCGCGTTTCTTCATTCGATGTCGCAGGGCCGGGCAGATGAGGCGCCGAATGTCGCGGCGGGAAGGCAACTCGCCTTCGAGATCGCCAAAGGCAACTGCCCCGCCTGTCACATGTTCCCGGGGGATTCCAGGGCGAATACGCTGGCGAACATCGGCCCGCCTCTGCTGGCGATCCGTTCCAGGTTTCCGGACCGCGCGCAGCTGCGCGGCCGCCTCTGGGATCCGATGCAGACCAATCCGAACACGGTGATGCCGCCGTTCGGCAAGCACGGGATCCTGAGCAGAGACGAAATCGAACTGATCATCGATTACCTGTATACACAGTGAAGCACCCAACCACGGAAGGCGTGAAAATCCGGACGATGCGCAGGTCTGTGCTGCGCGCTGTCGCGGTGGCGATGGCAACGGCGATGCTGCGGCCGCTGCAACTGCTGGCCGGCCAGTGGAACAAGGCCGCATTCGACGCCAGGGCAGTCGCCGACGCGCTGAAAGGCATTGGCGTCACCGCGACGGAAGACAGCGACAAGATCGTGTTGAAAGCACCGGAAATCGCCGAGAACGGGGCCATCGTTCCGCTGGAGATCGCCAGCCAGATACCCGGCACTCAGGCGATCTACATCCTGGTGGACAAGAATCCGCAGCCGCTCACCGCGGTATTCGAGTTTGCCAATGGAGCGGAAGCATTCGTGGCCACCCGGATAAAAATGAACGAATCGTCCAGGGTACGGATCCTGGCCAGGGCGGGCGGCAAGTTCTACGCCACAATGCGTGAAGTCAAGGTCACGATCGGCGGCTGCGGCGCCTGAGTGCCAGAACAGGAAAGGGAAACGCCAGATGGCCGATCCGATGAAAATTCGCGCGCAGCTGCAGGGCGACGTGGCTGACGTGAAGATACTGATATTCCATCCGATGGAGACCGGCCTGCGCAAGGACGGCGTCACCGGTCAGCCGGTGCCCATGCATTTCATCCAGACTCTCATCGCCGCTCACAACGGCAGGACCGTGCTCGAGGCGCAGTGGAGCCAGGCGGTATCCAAGAATCCGTTCCTGAACTTTCGCGTGCGTGGAGCGAAACCGGGCGACAAGATCATGGTGGGCTGGGTGGACAATCGGGGCGACAAGGCGAGCATAGAGGCCACGCTCAGCTGAGTCCGTTCGCTTTTCCACAGGCCCACTCGTGAACAAATTCCTTCTTGCTGCTTGCCTGCTCGCGTGCACATGGATCACGCAGGCGATGGCCGCGCCGGAACACGATCGCGGGTCCATGATCGAGCTTTTCAAGGGTAAGTTTCCCGGATTTTCGCTCGATGAGTATGTCGACGGCGCCCTGATGCTGAGCCCGGATGCCAAAGCGCAGTTCGACAGCATCATGGAGTTCCCGCCCTTCCAGGGGGAGATCGACAAAGGCAGGATACTTTGGGAGAAGCCTTTCGCGAACGGCAGGACTTTCTCCGGCTGCTTCCCCGACGGCGGCCGCAATGTCGCCGGAAATTTCCCTTATTTCGACGCAGCGTCGGACAAGGTCGTCACCTTCGAGATGGCGATCAACCGCTGCCTGCGTGAAAACGGCGAACGTGAATTCGGATATGGAGACAGGGAAACGATGGGGATCCTGACTGCATACGCACGCACGCTCTCGGACGGAATGCGCATGAACGTCGTCGTGGACAGTCCTGCTGCGCAACGGCATTACCAGGCCGGGCGCGAGTTCTATTTCCGCCGCATCGGCCAGCTCAATCTCGCCTGCGCCTCGTGTCACGTCACCTACGCCGGCAATTATTTCCGCGACGAGATCATTTCGCCGGCCATCGGGCAGACAACGCACTTCCCGGTATTTCGCGCCGGGGACTTCCTGCACACGCTGCACATGCGCTACCAGCGTTGCATGGAGGCGATGCGCGCGGTTCCGCTTCCCGCCGGCAGCCAGGAATTCAACGACCTGGAGTACTTCCACTCCTATTTGAGCAACGGACTGCCGATGCGCTCGTCGGTGTACCGCAAGTAGGGCGCGCCCGCTACCAATCGGCGAAGCGTCCGTACTGCCAGAAATGCGGATGGCGCGGCTGCAGATTGCCGGGCATGGGCTTGACGACATCCACATACTCGAACGCAAGCACCACTGTCGTGCACATTGCCAGCATGGCAGCGCCGACCAGTGCCAGTTTCTCCGAACGCCGGCCACCGGCGTCACGTTCGTCCGCCGGCGCCGTTGCCTGAGTCCGCCCCACCAGCCAGCCGGCGATCACGCACAGAAGAATTTGGCTGTGCGGCATGATGAGGTTGCCGCTGAACAGCGAATCGACCAGTCCCATCACCAGAGCCGCGCACAGGCTCGCTGTCACCGGATTCGCGTCCTGCCGTGTTTGCGCTCGCAGCGCTCTGGCGGCGAACAGCAGCAACAGCGTGCCCAGCGCGACGCCGGCGGCGCCAGCGAGGAGCCCGTACTCGGAAAGCAGTTGCAGAGGTGAATTGTGCGGATGCGCGTTCTTCACCAGTGCCTGGTTCAGGCCCCACTGGCCGGGCCCGATGCCGAGCAATGGATGCTCACCTAGCATTTTCAGCGATATCGAGGTCATCGCCATCCTGTCGGTATCGCTCTGCGAACCGAATTCAACGACTGCGCTTACGCCGGGAACCGGGGCCGCACCGGGTGCGGAGGCAACGAGCTGGGAGAAAAGAAGGTAAATCAGCGCCCCCGAAACAACCAGCATGGCCTGTTGGCCCAGCCAGGCAATTCGCCCCCTTCGCGTCAATGCGAGTACCGCGATCGTGCCCGCCATAGCGCCCAGCCAGACGGCGCGCGAACCGACCATCCATTGCAGCGCCCAGAAGTTCGCCGCGATGAAGCAGACGACGATCCGCCAGGTGCGGGACATCCCTGGCAGCGCCGCGGCAAGCGGGATCAACAGCAGCGCGTAGGCCTGATACTGGCTGAAGAATCGCACGTTGGCGAAATCCAGGAACGGGCTGATCCATTGGAACTGCTTGCCTTCGAGCAGAAAGGAAACCTGGGTCACCCAGAATTTGACGCTCACGAGAGCGGCGCCGCAGGCGATCGCCACGGCGAGCACCGATTCCGCCTTTTCCCTGAGGACCCGCACGGCAGCGCCCACAAACAGGAACAGAAGCACGAGTTGCGCGACCAGGGCGATTTCCAACGCACCAAGATGAGGGGCGCCGGAGGACGCGGCACTCAAAGCGCCGCCTACGATCATGACGGCGATCAACACCCTGGGCAGTTTTCCCAGGGCAAACCATGCGCCGGCGACCGCGCCGCGGACGGCGGGCAGGAGCAGCGACAGCACCACCAGCGCAAGAACGCCCAATTGAAGCAGACGAGCATTGTCGTACATGCGCGCCGCGATCGCGGGATACCACACCGGCGCAATGACGAGGTACAGGCAAATGGGCAGGATCGCGAGCGTCAGCGCCTTGCTTCGACTGCTTTCTTGCATGATTGCGAAGGACTCCGGTTGTGGTTCATCCGCGGCCGTCCCGCAAGTGGACTTGTGCCGCGCTCAATGGTGCTGCTTGCCGACCCCGCCGGAATTCACCGCAGTGCGCGGCGGGCACACTGCGGGAATTGGCAAAGACCTGCGGCAGTTGAATTGAGCGCATTGTAGCCGTCGCCGCGTTGCGCAAAAAAAGAGGGTGCCGAAGCACCCTCTCTTTCCGCGGCTGCGGGTTACGCGGCCGCGAACTCAAACAGCAACAACGCCTCGCTTAGCTCTGGCTCTCTGCGTGGCCACCAGCGCTGACAATCACGGCGCGGCAGGAACCCGGCAGGAACTTGTCGATCGGCGGAGCAGCGTTTGCCGGATCCGGACCGCATTCCCAACGCGCGATGGCGGCGCCGACTGCAGGCGCGACCACTGCGCCCGTGGACGAGGACGAAGGCTGCAGGATGATCGCCTTGCCGTTAACATCCGGTCCGATACGGTTCACGATAACGCGAATTTCACCCGTGCCGTTGGTCTGGATTTCATCCACATACTTGGAGACCGGGTTGACGTTGGCAACTGTCGACTCGCAACCCCACTGGCCCGCGGCCGGCAGGGTGGTGGCAGACTGCACGGTCTCGGTTACGCTGGTGCGGCAAGCCGAAGCCGCCAGAATCGCCTCGGACATCTTGGCGCGGGCGGTATAGTCCTGGTACGCCGGCAGCGCGACCGCCGCCAGAATACCGATGATCGCGACCACGATCATCAGTTCGATAAGTGTAAAACCCTTTTGTACGGCCTTCATGGATCACTCCTTGATGGTTGATTAAAGAAACACACCTGGATTCCGTGTGTTCGATCTTACTAGCGCAATCCCCGTGCCAACCTGCCTGAAGCCTCCCCAGGAACCCTCCCGGGGGTCGTCGCCAAGCCTGAATATTCTTTATTAAACATATACTTCAAATTACTCCCTGCAACCCTCAGTCACCCCCAAAATCTTGCTCTTCGGCAACCGAATCGGCGCCTCCGGCGGTTGCCAAACTTGCATCCACCACGGCGCAATCCGAGCACCGGGCAGTATCTGACGCAGTTTGTCACCGCGACACATAACCAGGAACGGCGGATATGTCGACCTTATCAACCTGCTCCGGATCGAGAAACTGCTCGGCGTACTTCAGATACACCTTCTTTTGCACGAACACGTCGAACAAGTCCGGGTCGATGTGGCCGTTAAGCTTGAACTTGCCGAGGATGTTCAGAGACTCGGTCAGCGTCTTGCCCTTTTTATACGGGCGATCCTTCGCGGTCAACGCCTCGAAGATGTCCGCGATGCCCATTACTCTCGCCTGCACCGACATCTGCTGGCGGGTCAGCCCGCGCGGATAGCCCTTGCCGTCCATACGCTCGTGATGCCCGCCGGCGTACTCCGGCACGTTCTTCAGATGCTTCGGCCACGGCAGCGACTCCAGCATCTTGATGGTCACCTCGATGTGGTGGTTGATTATCTGCCGTTCTTCCTGGGTCAGGGTGCCGGAGCGGATGGTCAGGTTCCTGACCTCATCGACAGTGAGGAAATCAGCCTCGTTGCCATCGACATCGCGCCAGCGATAGGTCCTGGCGATCTCGCGCACGCGCTCCTGATCCTCTTCGCGCATCGCCTCCGAACCGAAATTGCAGAACCGCAGGAACTGCCGGTCCTCGTTGATTTGCCGCAGCCGTACCTTCAAATCGCGCTCGGCTCTCTCCCATCCGCCGCCGGGGTTGTCGCGGGCAGCCAGTTTGGCCCTGAGCACGGCGATCTCGGCATCGCGCTTGATAACTTCAAAGCGCGTGTCGATCAACCCGATGCGGTCAAATATGGTCTGCAGCTTGGTGGCCTTGTCCACAACGTGTACCGGGGTGGTCACCTTGCCGCAGTCATGAAGCAGCCCGGCGATCTTCAGTTCGTACCGGTCCTTGTCCGTCATAATGAAATCGGCGAGCGGGCCTTCGTTGGTGTCGTTGACGGCTTCGGCGAGCATCATCGTCAGCATCGGCACGCGCTGGCAGTGTCCGCCGGTGTAAGGCGACTTGTCGTCGATCGCGGCGTTGATCAGGTTGATGAAGGATTCGAACAGGGATTCCAGCTGATCGATGAGCTGGCGGTTGGTGAGCGCCACCGCGGCCTGCGAGGCCAGCGACTCCGCGAGGTGCTGGTCGGCCTCGGAAAACGGCACAATGTTGCCGGTAACGCGATCCTTGGCGTTGATCAACTGCAGCACACCGATGATTTCGTCTTCGTGGTTCTTCATCGGCACCGTGAGGAACGATTTCGAGCGATAGCCCGTCTTCTTGTCGAAGTTCTTGGTGCCGGTGAAGTCGAAGCCTTCGGCGGCGTAGGCGTCGGCGATGTTGACGGTTTCATCGCGCAGCACCGAATACGCCACCACCATGGAATTGTTGGGGCGACCGTTGTCGTCGAAAAGCCGGACCGGGTAGAACGGGACTTCCACGCCGGTGGTTCCGCCCATGGCGATGCTCAGTGAATCGGTGCGAAGTATTTCGAAGTGGACGAGCTTCTTGTCCGCGTCCACACGGTAGAGCGTACCGCCGTCGGCATTGGTGATCTTCTTGGCTGCGACCAGGATCGCCTCCAGAAGACGGTTGGTGTCCTTCTGCCTGGAAAGCGAAATCCCGACCCCGTTCAACTCTTCCAGGCGCCGGAAGAGTTCGGCCGAGGTCGGTTCGCTCATGGAAGTGTGATTTCGCGTAAAGACTGCCCGGTTCGGCCGCGATCGCCTACTTGATGCAGACTGCCCGGACCTGATGCATGTCGGTAATTCCCTGCAGGACCTTCTCGATGCCGTCCTGCTTCAGCGTCCGCATGCCTTCGGCAAGCGCGGTGGCAACGATTTCCGTTACCCGCGAATGCTCCTGGATGTGCTTCTTGACCGTATCGGAGCCCACCAGCAGCTCGTGCAGGCCTACCCGGCCCTTGTAGCCGGTGCCGCCGCAGACTTCGCATCCCACCGGCGTGTACAGCTTGAACTGTCCCTTTTCGTCGGCAAACTGTCTGGCCCAATCGCGGTAGATGCCTTCGTACGCGGCCTTCGGGTCGCGCTTCCATTGCTCGGTGTTTTTCAGCTCGATGCAGTACTCCTCGAGAATTCCCTTGAGTTCTTCCTGTGTAGCCACGTGAGGCGACTTGCACTTGGAGCACAGCCGCTTGGCCAGGCGTTGCGCCAGCACCCCGAGCAATGCGTCGGCAAAATTGAACGGGTCCATCCCCATGTCGAGCAGGCGGACGATCGACTCCGGCGCGCTGTTGGTGTGCAGCGTGGCGAACACCAGGTGGCCGGTGAGCGAAGCCTCGATGCCGGTCGAGGTCGTCTCCTTGTCGCGCATTTCACCCACCATGATGATGTCGGGATCGGCGCGCAAAAACGCCCTCATCGCGACCGCGAATGTCAGCCCGGCCTTGACGTTCATTTGTACCTGGCGCAGGCCCTTCTGGGTGATTTCAACCGGATCCTCGGCGGTCCAGATCTTGGTCCCCGGCGTGTTCAGATAGCCGAGCACCGAATGCAGCGTGGTGGTCTTGCCGGAACCGGTCGGGCCGCATACGAAGAACAGGCCGTAAGGCTTGCTGACCACGTCCTTCAACGTTCCGAGGTTGCGTTCCGACAGCCCCAGTTTGTCGAGAGGGATCGGCTCGCCCGCCGCGAGAATACGCATCACGATGTCCTCGACACCGCCGGCGGAAGGAATGGTCGCCACCCGCAGTTCGATGTCGAGCGGGCCGAATTTCCTGAACTTGATCTTGCCGTCCTGGGGTTTGCGTTTCTCCGAGATGTCGAGATCGCACATGATCTTCAGGCGCGCGGCAATGGCATTGCGGTAGCTCGCCGGCACCGATATATACGGTTGCAGCGTGCCGTCCTTGCGGAAGCGGACTTCG
>JBGQGT010000006.1:0-17326 GCA_041497595.1 Gammaproteobacteria bacterium | reverse complement strand
GCCGTTCGCCGCGCTGGCGTTCAAGATCATGACCCACCAGCACGTCGGCCAGCTCGTCTTCCTGCGGGTCTACTCGGGCACGCTGGAGGCCGGCTCCGGCGTCTACAACTCGGTGCGCGGGCGCAAGGAGCGCATCGGCCGTCTGCTGCAGATGCACGCCAACCAGCGCGACGAAATCAAGGAAGTGTGCGCCGGCGACATCGCCGCCGCCGTCGGCCTCAAGGAGGCCTCGACCGGCGAAACGCTGTGCCATCCCGACAAGATCATCACGCTCGAGCGCATGGTGTTCCCCGAGCCGGTGATTTCCCAGGCGGTGGAACCCAAGACCAAGGCCGACCAGGAAAAGATGGGCGTCGCGCTCAACCGCCTGGCGCAGGAAGATCCTTCATTCCGCGTCCACACCGATGAGGAGTCCGGACAGACCATCATCTCCGGGATGGGCGAATTGCACCTGGAAATCATCGTCGACCGCATGAAGCGCGAGTTCGGCGTGGAAGCCAACGTCGGCAAGCCGCAGGTGGCCTACCGCGAAGCCATCAAGAAAGCGGTGGAAGTGGAGGGCAAGTTCATCAAGCAGTCCGGCGGCCGCGGCCAGTACGGCCACGTCTGGCTCAAACTGGAGCCGAACGCGGCGGGCAAGGGATACGAATTCATCGACGCCATCAAGGGCGGCACGGTGCCGCGCGAATACATCCCGGCGGTGGACAAGGGCCTGCAGGAAACGCTGCCCAACGGCGTGCTGGCTGGATTCCCCGTGGTGGACGTCAAGGTCACGCTGTTCGACGGTTCCTACCACGACGTGGACTCGAACGAAAACGCGTTCAAGATGGCCGCTTCGATCGCCTTCAAGGACGGCATGCGCAAGGCCAACCCGGTCCTGCTCGAACCGATGATGGCGGTGGAAGTGGAGACGCCGGAGAACTTCGTCGGCAACGTCATCGGCGATCTGTCTTCGCGCCGCGGCATGATCCAGGGCCAGGAGGAAGTGGCGGGCACGATGGTGATCAGGGCGGAAGTGCCGCTGGCGGAAATGTTCGGCTATTCGACGACGCTGCGCTCCGCCACCCAGGGCCGCGCCACATATACGATGGAATTCAAGCATTACGCTGAAGCGCCGAAGACCGTCGCCGAAGCGGTGATCAATAAGAAGGCTGCGTAGGCAGGAAGGAACGGCAACATGTCAAAGGGAAAGTTTGAGCGCACCAAGCCGCACGTGAACGTGGGGACCATAGGACACGTGGACCATGGCAAGACCACGCTGACGGCGGCTCTCACGCTGGTGCTGTCGAAGAAGTTCGGGGGCGAGGCCAAGGCCTACGACCAGATCGACAATGCCCCGGAAGAGAAGGCCCGCGGGATCACCATCAACACCGCGCACGTGGAGTACGAAACGGCCAAGCGCCACTACGCGCACGTGGACTGCCCGGGGCATGCCGACTACGTGAAGAACATGATCACGGGGGCGGCGCAGATGGATGGGGCGATACTGGTGGTTTCCGCCGCCGACGGCCCGATGCCGCAGACCCGCGAGCACATTCTGCTGGCGCGCCAGGTGGGCGTTCCCTACATCGTGGTGTTCATGAACAAGGCCGACATGGTCGACGACAAGGAACTGCTGGAACTGGTGGAAATGGAAGTGCGCGAACTGCTCTCCAAGTACGAGTTTCCCGGCGACAAGACCCCGATCATCATTGGCAGCGCGCTCAAAGCCCTGGAAGGCGACAAGACCGACATGGGCGAAGGGGCGATCTTCAAGCTGGCCGATGCGCTGGACACCTACATCCCGGTACCCAAGCGGGCCTTGGATGGCCCGTTCCTGATGCCGGTGGAAGACGTCTTCTCGATTTCGGGGCGCGGCACCGTGGTCACCGGGCGGGTGGAGCGCGGCATCGTCAAAGTGGGCGATGAACTGGAGATCGTGGGACTGAAACCCACCATCAAGACCGTGTGCACCGGGGTGGAGATGTTCAGGAAGCTGCTGGACCAGGGGCAGGCGGGCGACAACATCGGGGTGCTGCTCAGAGGCACCAAGCGTGAAGAAGTCGAGCGCGGCCAGGTGCTGGCCAAGCCCGGCTCCATCACCCCGCACACCAAGTTTGCGGCCGAAGTCTACGTGCTCTCGAAGGAAGAGGGCGGGCGCCATACCCCGTTTTTCAACGGCTACCGTCCGCAGTTTTACTTCCGCACCACCGATGTGACCGGTGCGGTGGAGCTGCCCAAGGGCACCGAGATGGTGATGCCCGGGGACAACGTGGCCATTACCGTGCAGCTCATTCAGCCCATTGCGATGGAAGAGGGCTTGCGCTTTGCCATTCGCGAGGGCGGCCGCACCGTGGGCGCCGGCGTGGTGTCAAAGGTCATCGAGTAGAGAAAATGCAAAACCAGAAAATCCGAATTCGCCTGAAGGCCTTCGACTATCGCCTGATCGATCAGTCGGCGATTGAAATCGTCGAGACCGCCAAGCGCACCGGTGCAGTGGTCAAAGGCCCGGTTCCGCTGCCCACCCGCATCGAACGCTTCGATGTGCTGCGCAGCCCGCACGTGAACAAGACTTCGCGCGATCAGTTCGAAATTCGCACCCACCTGCGGCTGATGGACATCATCGATCCCACCGACAAGACCGTGGACGCGTTGATGAAGCTGGATCTGCCGGCCGGTGTGGACGTAGAGATCAAGTTGTAACGCGTGGTTGTTGACCGTTGACCGGTCACCAGCCGCTGATTTTATTGCCGGCCAATTGCAGCCGGCGCCTCTGCAGAGGAAATAAAAATGAGTTTAGGACTAGTCGGTCGCAAGATCGGCATGACGCGATTGTTTACCGATGACGGCGATGCCGTGCCGGTGACGGTCGTCGATGTGTCGAACAATCGCGTGACCCAGATCAAGACCCCCGAGACCGACGGCTATGCCGCGGTGCAGGTGACGTTCGGCAAGCGCCGCGCCAGCCGGGTTTCCAAGCCCGCGGCCGGCCACTTTGCCAAGGCCGCCGTCGAAGCGGGTCACATCCTCCGTGAATTCCGCGTCGAAGCCGATCAGTTGGCCAGCCTGAAGGTCGGCGGCCAGGTCGGCGTCGACATCTTCAAGGTCGGCCAGTTTGTGGACGTGACCGGCACTTCGATCGGCAAGGGCTTTTCCGGCGTGATCAAGCGCCATCACTTCTCCTCAAACCGCGCCAGCCACGGCAACTCGGTGTCGCACAACAAGCCGGGTTCGATTTCGATGGCGCAGGATCCGGGGCGCGTGTTCCCCGGCAAGAAGATGTCCGGCCATCTGGGTGCCGTGCAGCGCACCGCGCAGAAACTGGAAATCGTGCGCATTGACGCCGAGCGCCAGTTGCTGCTGATCAAGGGTGCGGTTCCCGGTTCCGAAGGCGGCGACGTGATCGTGCATCCTTCGGTGAAGGCGAGGGCGGCGTAATGGAACTCAAACTGATCAACGACAAGGGTCAGGCCACCGCCAGCGTCAAGGCCTCCGACGAGCTGTTCGGACGCGAGTACAACGAATCGCTGGTGCACCAGGTAGTCACCGCTTATATGGCCAACGCCCGCCTCGGCACCCGTGCCCAGAAGGGACGCAGCGACATCGCCAAGTCCACGCGCAAGCCCTGGCGCCAGAAGGGCACCGGCCGCGCGCGCGCCGGCATGGCGTCGAGCCCGCTGTGGCGTGGTGGCGGCAAGATTTTCCCGAGCAGCCCGGATGAGAACTTCAGCCACAAGGTCAACCGCAAGATGTTCCGCGCCGGCCTGGCCTCGATCCTGTCGCAGCTGGCCCGGGAAGGCCGTCTCGCTGTGGTCGAGAATTTCAAGGTCGATTCGCCCAAAACCAAGCAGCTGGCACAGAAGGTCAAGGGCATGGGCATGGACAACGTGCTGATCATCACCGACAACCTCGACGAGAACCTGGTGCTGTCGGCGCGCAATCTCGTCAACGTGCTGGTGGTCGAACCCGGGCAGGCGGACCCGGTCAGCCTGCTGCGCTTCAGCAATACGCTGATCACCAAGGGCGCGGTGGCGAAGTTCGAGGAGATGCTGGCATGAACGCGGCTGCTATCAAACAGAGCGGTATCAAACAGGACGGTATCAAGCAGAACGCTATCAATCAGGAGCGGCTGATGCAGGTGCTGCTCGCGCCGGTGGTATCGGAAAAGAGCACCTTCGTCGCCGACAAGAATGAGCAGGTGATCTTCCGTGTTGCACCGGATGCCACCAAGCCCGAGATCAAGGCTGCGGTCGAACTGCTGTTCAAGGTGCAGGTGAAAAGCGTCCAGGTCGCCAACGTGAAGGGCAAGGAAAAGCGTTTCGGCCGCTTCGTCGGCCGCCGCCGGCACTGGAAAAAGGCCTATGTCTGCCTGAAGCCGGGCCAGGAGATCAACTTCGCAGCAGGGAAGGCCAAGTAAATGGCGCTCGTCAAAGTCAAACCGACATCCCCCGGCCGGCGCGCGCTGGTCAAGGTCGTCAACGCCAACCTGCACAAGGGCAAGCCGGTTGCCGCTCTGGTCGAGAAACAGAGCAAGCGTGCCGGCCGCAACAACCGCGGCCACATCACCACGCGCCATCAGGGCGGGGGGCACAAGCATCACTATCGCATCGTCGATTTCGTGCGCGGCAAGGATGGCATTGCCGCCAGGATCGAGCGCCTGGAATACGACCCGAACCGCAGCGCCAATCTGGCGCTGCTGTGTTACGCCGACGGCGAGCGCCGTTACATCATCGCGCCCAAGGGCGTGACGGTGGGGCAGGAGGTCAGCAACGGGGCGCAGGCGCCGATCAAGGTCGGCAATACGCTGCCGCTGCGCAATGTGCCGGTGGGCACCACCGTCCACTGCGTCGAAATGCTGCCCGGCAAAGGCGCGCAACTGGCGCGTTCCGCGGGGACCTCGGTGCAGTTGCTGGCGCGCGAAGGCACCTATGCGCAGTTGCGCCTGCGTTCCGGCGAAATCCGCAAGGTGCACGTCGACTGCCGCGCCACCATCGGCGAAGTCGGCAACGAAGAGCACAACCTCGAGTCCATCGGCAAGGCCGGACGCGTGCGCTGGCGCGGAGTGCGCCCGACCGTGCGCGGCGTGGCGATGAACCCGATCGACCACCCGCACGGCGGCGGCGAAGGCAAGACCGCTGCCGGCCGCGACCCGGTGAGCCCGTGGGGCACGCCGACCAAGGGTTACAAGACCCGTCGCAACAAGCGCACCCGCGGCATGATCGTGCGCGATCGCCACGGCAAGTAAGGGGTAAGGACACATGGGACGTTCGATCAAGAAAGGCCCGTTCGTCGATCATCACCTGGTACAGAAGGTGGGTGCGGCGCGCGCTACCAACGACAAGCGCCCGATCAGGACCTGGTCGCGCCGTTCCACCATTCTTCCGGACTTCGTGGGGCTTACCATCGCCATTCACAACGGCCGCCAGCACGTGCCGGTGTATATCAGCGAGAACATGGTCGGGCATAAGCTCGGCGAATTCGCGCTGACCCGCACTTTCAAGGTGCACACCGGGGACAAGAAGGTCGTTGCGGCTCCGTCCGGTGCGCCGGCGTCGCCGTCGGCTGCAGGCGCTAAGAGGTAAGGGCGATGGGAGAGATGACGATGAGAACTTCTGCTGTTTTGCGCGGCGTGCGGCTGTCGGCCCAGAAAGGGCGTCTGGTCGCTGACCAGGTGCGCGGTCTGCCGGTGGACAAGGCGCTGAGCCTGCTGGCCTTCAGCCCGAAAAAGGGCGCCAAGATCATCCGCAAGGTGCTGGAGTCGGCGATTGCCAATGCCGAACACAATCAGGGTGCCGACGTCGACGAGTTGACGGTCACGACCATCCACGTCGAACAGGGTACGAGCCTGAAGCGTTTCATGCCGCGCGCCAAGGGCCGCGGCTTCAAGATCACCAAGCCTACCTGCCACATTTACGTGACGGTCGGGGACAAGGAGTAAGCATGGGACAGAAAATTCACCCGATCGGGTTCCGGCTGTCGGTGCAGCGCAACTGGACTTCGCGCTGGTACGCGAACAGCAAGAATTTCCCGGCGATGCTGCAGGAGGACATCAAGGTCCGCGATTTCCTCAAGAAGAAGCTGGCGCACGCTGCGGTCAGCAAAGTGGTGATCGAGCGCCCGGCCAAGAACGCCAAGATCACCGTATACAGCGCCCGTCCCGGTGTGGTGATCGGCAAGAAGGGCGAGGACATCGAGCATTTGCGCGGCGAACTGCAGAAACTGATGGGCGTACCGGTCCACGTGAACATCGAGGAAGTGCGCAAACCCGAGATCGATGCCCAGTTGATCGCGGATTCCATCGCCCAGCAACTGGAGAAGCGCATCATGTTCCGCCGCGCCATGAAGCGCGCGATCCAGAATGCCATGCGCCTGGGCGCACAGGGCATCAAGATCATGAGCGCGGGACGTCTGAACGGGATCGAAATCGCCCGCACCGAGTGGTACCGCGAAGGCCGCGTGCCGCTCCATACCCTGCGTGCCGACATCGACTACGGCTTCTCCGAGGCCAAGACCACTTACGGAGTGATCGGAATCAAGGTGTGGGTTTTCAAGGGCGAAGTGCTCGGTCGCGGCGAGCAGCCGTTGGTGGCGCCGGCGCCGGAGCCGGAGAGGAAGGCAAGACGAGGAGCCAGGAATGCTGCAGCCCGCTAGAAGGAAGTACCGCAAGGAGCAGAAGGGCCGCAACACCGGTGTCGCCACCCGCGGCGCCAAGGTGAGCTTCGGCGAGTACGGCCTGAAAGCCGTCGGCCGAGGCCGTCTGACCGCGCGCCAGATCGAAGCCGCGCGCCGTGCCATGACCCGCCACATCAAGCGCGGCGGCCGGATCTGGATCCGCATCTTCCCGGACAAACCGATCTCGCGTAAGCCGGCGGAAGTGCGCATGGGTAACGGCAAGGGCAACCCGGAGTATTACGTGGCGGAGATCCAGCCCGGCAAGGTGCTCTACGAGATGGACGGCGTGGATGAGGCGTTGGCGCGCGAGGCATTCCGGCTGGCCGCCTCCAAGCTGCCGATTCAGACCACGTTCGTAATCAGACAGGTGGGATAAGCGATGAAAGCGAGTGAACTCCGGGCCAAGAGCGCGGCCGACCTCAACAAGGAGCTCAACGAGCTCCTCAAGGCGCAATTCTCGCTGCGCATGCAGCTTGCCACCCAGCAACTGAACAACACCAGCGAAATCAACAAGGTGCGCCGCGACATCGCGCGCGTGCGCACCCTGATCGGCGAGAAGGCCAAACAGTCATGAACGAGAACCAGCAAACCAACGCACGCAAGCTGACCGGGCGGGTGGTCAGCGACAAGATGAACAAGACCGTGACGGTCCTGGTGGAGCGCAAGGTCAAGCATCCGCTTTACGGCAAGTTCGTCCGCCGCTCCAAGAAATATCACGTGCACGACGAGAACAACGAATTCCATCCGGGCGACCTGGTGTTGATCGAGGAAACCCGCCCGCTGTCCCGGACCAAGACCTGGAAAGTGGTGAAACTGGTGGAGAAAGCCAAGGAAGAGGTCTGAAAGCCTTGCCTCGGCGGAGTTTTTTCCCTAGAATTCCGCCTTTTTCCCGGGACGCCTTTGTCCGTTGCGCCCCGGTTTCCGACCCGGACGGGTTCCAAAACTGGTCTGCCGAAGAAGAAAACACGAGGCAGGCGAAGTTGGAGAGAGAGTAAGCAGATGATTCAAATGCAAACCAGGCTGGATGTTGCCGACAACACCGGCGCGCGCTCCGTCATGTGCATCAAGGTGCTGGGCGGTTCCAAGCGCCGTTATGCCGGCGTCGGCGACGTAATCAAGGTGAGCATCAAGGACTGCGCGCCACGCGGGCGCGTCAAGAAGGGCGAGATCTACCACGCGGTGGTGGTGCGCACCCGCAGCGGCGTGCGCCGCCAGGACGGCTCGCTGGTGAAGTTCGATAGCAACGCCGCCGTTTTGCTCAATGCCAAGCTCGAGCCGATCGGCACCCGCATATTCGGGCCGGTGACGCGCGAGCTGCGAACCGAGCGTTTCATGAAGATCGTCTCGCTCGCCCCGGAAGTGTTGTAAGGAACAATCATGCGCAAGATCCGCAAGGGCGACAACGTCGTCGTCATCACCGGCAAGGACAAGGGCAAGCGCGGCGCCGTTCTGCGCGTGCTCGGCGATGACTACGTCCTGGTCGAGGGCGCCAACCGCGTCAAGAAGCACCAGAAGCCCAATCCGATGAAGGGCACCACCGGCGGCATCATCGACAAGGAAATGCCGATCCACGTTTCCAACGTGGCGGTGTTCAACCCGACCACCCGGAAAGCCGACCGCGTCGGCGTAAAGCAGCTGGACGACGGCCGCCGCGTGCGGATCTACAAGTCGAACGGCGAAATGCTGGACGCTTAAGAGGAAGACATGGCAAAGGCCAAAGAAGACACGGCGAAGGCCAAGGTAGTCATGCCGGAGGCCAAGGAAGATACGGCGAAGGCCAAGAAAGCCGCTCCCGCGAAGGCCGCGTCCGCGAAATCCGCGCCGGAGAAGGCCGCATCGGTTCGACCGGCGCGGCTGCAGCAGCATTACCGCGAAGCGGTGGTGCCGGCTCTGATGAAGCAGTTCGGTTACAAGACCGCCATGCAGGTGCCGCGCATCGACAAGATCGTGCTGAACATGGGCGTTGGCGAGGCGGTCAACGACAAGAAGATTCTCGACAACGCAGTGGGCGACATGACCAGGATCGCCGGCCAGAAGCCGGTGGTGACCAAGGCCAAGAAATCGATCGCCGGCTTCAAGATCCGCAAGGACTATCCGATCGGCTGCATGGTGACGCTGCGCCGCGGCCGGATGTACGAATTCCTGGACCGGCTGGTCGCGGTGGCGATTCCGCGCATTCGCGACTTCCGCGGCATTTCCGTGCGCTCCTTCGACGGCCGCGGCAATTTCAACCTGGGCGTGAAGGAACAGATCATCTTCCCCGAGATCGAGTACGACAAGATCGACGCGCTGCGGGGCCTGAATATCACGATCACCACGACAGCGAAGACCGACGAGGAAGCGCGTGCGCTCCTTGCCGCCTTCAAGTTCCCGTTCAAGAACTGAGGCCGCCATGGCAAAGACCGCATTGGTCAATCGCGAAAAGAAGCGCCGCGCCACCGTGAAGAAATTCGCGGCCAGGCGCGCCGGTCTGCTCGCAATCATGAATAACAACAGGGCTTCCGACGAGGAACGCACGGAAGCGCGCGAGAAGTTTCAGAGGCTGCCGCGCAACTCCAGCCCGGTGCGGCTGCGCAATCGCTGCTCGCTGACGGGCCGCCCGCGCGGAGTGTACCGCAAGTTCGGTCTGGGCCGCGGCAAGCTGCGCGAGATCGCCATGCGTGGCGAGATTCCCGGCGTGATCAAGGCAAGCTGGTAGCAGGAGACTTCGGATGAGCATGAGTGATCCCATTGCCGACATGCTGACGCGGATCCGCAACGCACAGCTTGCGGAGAAAACCTCGGTTGTCGTGCCCGCGAGCAAGCTCAAGGCGTCGATTGCCAAGGTCCTCAAGGACGAAGGCTATATCGAGGACTTCGCGCTGCGCGGGGAGGGCGCCAAGCAGGCCCTCGAGATCGGCCTGAAGTACTACGCTGGCCGCCCGGTGATCGAGCGCATCGAGCGGGTCAGCCGTCCGGGGCTGCGCATCTACAAGCCGGCCAAGGACATTCCGCAAGTGATGAACGGCCTGGGCGTGGCTATCGTGTCCACCTCCAGGGGTGTGATGACCGACCGCAAGGCGCGCCAGACCGGCGTTGGCGGCGAAGTGTTGTGCATTGTGGCGTAGCCGCAGGCGAGGAACAGATGTCTCGCATTGGAAATCTTCCGGTCACTCTTCCCAGCGGGGTGGAAGTGACCTTGGTCCCCGGCCAGATTTCGGTCAAGGGGCCGCTGGGCATGTTGTCGCAGCGCCTGGGTTCCGGCGTGGAAGTGAAGCGCGACGGCGATAAAGTAGTGTTCAAGCCGCTCGACGATTCGACGCATTCGAACGCGCTGTCCGGGACGCTGCGGGCGCTGGTGGCCAACATGGTGCAGGGTGTGACCAAAGGCTTCGAGAGGAAGCTGCAGCTGGTCGGCGTCGGCTATCGGGCGCAGGCGCAGGGCGACAAGCTGAACCTCACATTGGGTTTCTCGCATCCGGTGGTTCACAAGATGCCCAAGGGCATCAAGGTCGAGACGCCGCAGCTGACCGAAATCGTGATCAAGGGCATCGACAAGCAGGTGGTCGGACAGGTTGCGGCCGAAGTGCGTGGTTATCGTCCGCCCGAGCCCTACAAGGGCAAGGGCGTGCGCTACGCCGACGAGCGCGTTGTGCTCAAAGAGACCAAGAAGAAGTAAACGGGACCGGACATGATCGACAAGAAGCAGTCACGCATGCGGCGCGCGCGCCAGACCCGCGCCAAGATCGCCGAATTGAAGGCGGTTCGGCTGGCAATTTACCGCTCCAACGGCCACATCTATGCGCAGGTGATCGACCCGGCCGCGAAGGTGCTGGCTACCGCCTCGACGCTCGAGCCGGAGGTGCGCAAACAGGTGCCCAACGGCGCCAACGTCAAGGCCGCCGCGGTGGTGGGCAAGCGCATCGCCGAAAAGGCGAAGGCGCAGGGCGTGGAGCAGGTGGCCTTCGACCGCGCCGGGTTCAAGTATCACGGCCGCGTGAAAGCGCTGGCCGAAGCGGCGCGTGAAGCCGGGCTCAAGTTCTGAAGGATTAGACCATGGCCAGAATGCAGCAGCACAAGGAAGGCAGCAGCGACGGGCTGCGAGAGAAGATGGTGTCGGTCAATCGCGTCACCAAAGTGGTGAAGGGCGGCCGCATCCTCGGCTTTGCCGCGCTGACGGTGGTGGGCGACGGCGATGGCGGCATCGGCATGGGCAAGGGCAAGGCCCGCGAAGTGCCGGTGGCGGTGCAGAAAGCGATGGACGAAGCGCGCCGCAAGATGGTCAAGGTATCGCTCAAGAACGGGACACTGCAGCACGCAGTGGTCGGCCAGCACGGTGCCGCCAAAGTGTTCATGCAGCCCGCTTCCGAGGGTACCGGGATCATCGCCGGCGGTCCGATGCGGGCGATCTTCGAGGTGATGGGCGTGACCAACGTGCTCGCTAAATGCCTCGGCTCGACCAATCCCTACAACGTGGTTCGCGCCACGATCAACGGTCTGCAGGGGATGAGCACCCCCTCCGAGATCGCGGCCAAGCGCGGCAAGACCGTAGAAGAGATCCTGGGGTAAACCATGACTGAAAAAAATTGGCTGAGATAAAAATGGCTGGGAAAAAAGCGGCCGGCAAGCAAACTGCCGGGAAAGCGCCGGCCAGGAAGGAAACCGCCAGCAAGAAAGAGGCGGCGAAATCGGGCAAGAAGGTCAGGGTCACACTGGTGCGCGGCCTGATCGGTACCCGCGAGAGCCATCGTGCCACGGTGCGCGGCCTGGGCCTGCGGCGCATCAACCACACGGTGGAACTGGAAGACACCCCGGCGGTGCGCGGCATGATCAACAAGGTGAGCTACCTGCTGAAGTGCGAGGCGTAAATGCGTTTGAACCAGATTAAACCGGCAGCCGGCTCCAAACACGCGAAGAAGCGTGTCGGTCGCGGCATCGGCAGCGGCACCGGCAAGACCGCGGGCCGCGGCCACAAGGGCCAGAAGGCGCGCTCCGGCGGCTTCCACAAGATCGGCTTCGAGGGCGGCCAGATGCCGCTGCATCGGCGCCTGCCCAAGCGCGGCTTCGTTTCGTTGACCGGCGGCGATACCGTCGAGGTGCGTTTGTCGGCGATCGATGAATTGCCGGAGGACGACATCGACATCCTGGTGCTGAAGCAGGCCGGCGTGGTGCCGAACGCGGCACGCGCGGCCAAGGTCATCCTGGCCGGCGAGATCAAGCGCAAGGTGAAACTGCGCGGACTGCTGGTCACCAAGGGTGCGCGTGCGGCCATCGAGAAGGCCGGCGGCGTCATTGAAGGCTGAATAGAGCTTGGCAGAGAACTCATTGCTGGGACTGTCCGGGAAGTTCGGCGACCTGAAGCGCCGGCTTCTGTTCCTGCTCGGCGCACTGATCGTCTATCGGATCGGCGCGCACGTGCCGGTGCCGGGCATCGATCCTGTGCATCTGGCGGAGCTGTTCAAGTCGCAGCAGGGCGGCATCCTGGACATGTTCAACATGTTCTCGGGCGGTGCGCTGTCGCGGTTCACCATTTTTGCGCTGGGGATCATGCCGTATATCTCGGCCTCGATCATCATGCAGCTGCTGACGGTGGTATCGCCGCATCTGGAGGAGCTGAAGAAGGAAGGCGAGTCGGGACGCAGAAAGATTACCCAGTACACGCGCTACGGCACATTGTTCCTTTCGACTTTCCAGGCGCTGAGCATCTCCATCGCGCTGGAATCGCAGCGCGGCCTGGTGCTGGAGCCGGGACTGGCGTTCCGTTTAATCACCGTGGTGACGCTGGTGACCGGCACGATGTTCCTGATGTGGCTCGGCGAGCAGATCACCGAACGCGGCATCGGCAACGGCATTTCGCTGATCATTTTCGCGGGCATCGCGGCCGGGTTTCCGCGCGCGGTCGGCGGCACGCTGGAGCTGGCGCGCACCGGGGCGTTCTCGATCCCGCTGGTGCTGCTGCTGCTGGTGGGAGCGGTGCTGATTACCGCACTGGTGGTGTTCGTCGAACGCGGCCAGCGCAAGATCCTGGTCAACTACGCCAAGCGCCAGGTCGGTCGCAAGGTTTATGGCGGGCAGAGTTCGTATCTGCCGCTGAAATTGAACATGGCCGGGGTGATCCCGCCGATTTTTGCCTCGAGCATCATCCTGTTCCCGGCCACGCTGGCCGGCTGGTTCGGGAGCAACGAGGGCATGACCTGGTTGCGGGACATCAGCGGCAAGCTGTCCCCCGGGCAGCCGATTTACGTGTTGCTGTACGCGTCGGCGATCGTGTTCTTCTGCTTCTTCTACACCGCCTTGGTGTTCAACCCCAAGGAAACGGCGGAGAACCTGAAGAAAGGGGGAGCGTTCGTGCCGGGGATCCGGCCGGGCGAGCAGACGGCGAAGTACATAGAGAAGATCATCATGCGGCTGACGCTGGTGGGCGCGATCTACGTGACGCTGGTGTGCCTGCTGCCGGAGTTCCTGATCGTGAAGTGGAACGTGCCGTTCTACTTCGGCGGCACCAGCCTGCTGATCATCGTGGTGGTGACGATGGATTTCATGGCCCAGGTGCAGGCCTACGTGATGTCGCACCAGTACGAGAGCCTGCTCAAGAAGGCGAACTTCAAGGGCGGGATGTTCCCGACCCGTTAGCGGAGAAGCATGGCCAAGGAAGAGACGATCCAGATGCAGGGCGAGATTCTCGAGACCCTGCCGAACGCGACGTTTCGCGTGAAGCTGGAAAACGGCCATGTGGTACTGGGACATATCTCCGGCAAGATGCGCATGCACTACATCCGCATCCTGCCCGGGGACAAGGTGACGGTAGAGTTGACGCCTTACGATCTGACGCGCGCGCGCATCGTGTTCCGCGCCAAGTAAGGCCGGCCGCTCCAGTATGAGCGCAAGCAGGCATAAGAGCGGTTGAAGGAGCAAAAAATGAGAGTACAGGCATCGGTCAAGAAGATGTGCCGGAACTGCAAGATCGTCCGGCGCAACCGCGTGGTGCGCGTGATCTGCACGAATCCGCGCCACAAGCAACGACAGGGTTAAACGGGCGGCAACGCCACTTTACTTAGGACGCACGACGACTATGGCTCGTATCGCCGGTGTAAACATTCCGAACCATCAGCATGCCGCGATCGCGTTGACCGCGATTTACGGCATTGGGGCCGCGCGCGCGCGCGCAATCTGCGCCGCTGCCGGGGTCAACTTCTCGACCAGGATGAAGGACCTGTCCGACAACGACATGGAAAAGCTGCGCGAACAAGTCGCCAAATTCACTGTCGAAGGCGACCTGCGGCGCGAAGTGTCGATGAACATCAAGCGGCTGATGGACCTCGGCTGCTACCGCGGGGTGCGCCATCGCCGTGGCCTGCCGGTGCGCGGTCAGCGCACCCGCACCAACGCCCGGACCCGCAAGGGCCCGCGCAAGGCAATCCAGCGCGGTTCCGGCGCAGCTCCGGCCCCGGCCGCCGCCCCGAAGGCAACGTGACGAAGTAACCGCATCGAGTACAGGGATTTCAAGACATGGCAAAGGCAACGACTACCGCAACCCGGGTCAAGAAGAAGGTCAAGAAGAATGTGGCCGAAGGCATCGCCCACATTCATGCCTCTTTCAACAACACCGTCATCACCATTACCGACCGCCAGGGTAATGCCCTGTCGTGGGCGACTTCCGGCGCCGCCGGTTTCAAGGGCTCGCGCAAGTCGACCCCGTTCGCCGCCCAGGTGGCTGCCGAACAGGCCGGCCGCGCGGCGCAGGAATGCGGCGTGAAGAACCTGGAAGTGCGCATCAAGGGCCCCGGACCGGGGCGCGAATCCGCGGTGCGGGCATTGAACGCGGTCGGTTTCAAGATCACCAGCATCTCGGACGTGACGCCGGTACCGCACAACGGCTGCCGCCCGCCCAAGAAGCGCCGTATCTGATCGAAGGAGACTGTAGTGGCAAGAAATCTGGATCCCAAGTGCCGCCAGTGCCGCCGTGAGGGGGAGAAGCTCTTCCTCAAGGGCGAGAAATGCTTCACCGACAAGTGTGCCATCGAGCGCCGTTCGTACGCGCCCGGCCAGCACGGCCAGAAGAACCTGCGCCGCTCCGACTACGGCACGCAGTTGCGCGAAAAGCAGAAGATCCGCCGCATTTACGGGCTGCTGGAGCGCCAGTTCCGCAATACCTACAAGGAAGCCGCGCGCGCCAAGGAAGTGACCGGGGAGGCGCTGCTGCAAATGCTGGAAAGCCGGCTCGACACGGTGGCCTACCGGATGGGCTTCGGCGCCTCGCGCACCGAGGCGCGCCAGATCGTGCGCCACAACGGCATCCTGGTGAACGGCAAGCGGGTCAACATTCCCTCCTACCAGGTGCGCCAGGGCGACGTGATCGAAGTGGCCCAGAAGGCGAAGAGCCAGTTGCGCATCAAGGCGGCGACCGAGGCCGCGGAAGGCCGCGGTTATCCTGATTGGATTGAAGTGGACATCAAGGCGCTCAAAGGCACGTTCAAGGCGAAACCGCAGCGTTCCGAACTGCCCGCCACCATCAACGAATCGCTGGTTGTGGAACTGTACTCGAAGTAACCGCGGCCTGATCGCGGCCCGCCGTTCCCGATGTTGACCGGCCGGGCCGTGCGTTTTTTGGGCCGTAACGATCCGAATTTCTCGTAGAGGGTCACCTTTATGCAAAGCAGCTTTCTGAAGCCGCGAATTATCGATGTTCAGACCATCTCGCCTTTCCACGCGAAAGTGACGATGGAGCCGTTCGAGCGTGGCTATGGCCATACGCTGGGCAACGCGCTACGCCGGGTGCTGCTGTCCTCGATGCCCGGCTTCGCGCCGACTGAAGTCAAGATCAACGGCGTGCTGCACGAGTACTCCACGATCGACGGCGTGCAGGAAGACGTCGTCGACATCCTGCTCAATCTCAAGGGCATCGTGCTGAAAATGCACAATCGCGACGAGGCCGTGCTGAATCTGAAAAAGCAGGGCGAGAGCGTGGTGACCGCGGGAGACATCGAAGGCTCGCACGACGTCGAGATCATCAATCCCGATCACGTGATCGCGCATATCGCGCCGGGCGGCAAGCTCGACATGCAGATCAAGGTCGAGGGCGGTCGCGGTTACGTGCCGGCCACCACCCGGGCGGCTGCCAAGGAAGGCCGCATCATCGGCAACATCATGGTGGACGCCTCGTTCAGCCCGGTGAAGCGGGTGAGCTACGCGGTCGAGTCCGCGCGCGTCGAACAGCGCACCGACCTCGACAAGCTGATCATGGACATCGAGACCAATGGAATCGTCGAACCCGAGGAAGCGATCCGCTACGCGGCGCGCATCCTGGTCGACCAGCTTTCGCTGTTCGCGGACCTCAAGGGTACGCCGGCACCCATCGAACAACCGAAGACCCCGCAGGTGGACCCGATCCTGCTGCGCCCGGTGGACGACCTGGAACTCACAGTGCGCTCGGCCAACTGCCTCAAGGCGGAGAACATCTATTACATCGGCGACCTGATCCAGCGCACCGAGACCGAGCTGCTGAAGACGCCGAACCTCGGCCGCAAGTCGCTCAACGAGATCAAGGAAGTGCTCGCTTCCCGCGGATTGACCCTGGGGATGAAATTAGAGAACTGGCCGCCGGTCGGCCTGGAGAAAGTTTAAGAACAAGTACGAAGGCAGAATGCGGAAGGTCGAAGTGCCCGCGTGGCGGGTGCTTCTTCATCCCTCATCCTTCATCCGTCATCCTTTGATGAGGAACGAATCATGCGCCACCGTCTGGGACTGAGAAAACTCAACCGCACCAGCAGCCATCGCCTGGCGATGCTGCGCAACATGACCAACTCGCTCCTGCGCCACGAGGTGATCAAGACCACGTTGCCGAAGGCGAAGGAGTTGCGCCGCGTGGCCGAGCCGATCATCACGCTGGGCAAGAAGCCTTCGCTCGCCAACCGGCGCCTGGCGTTTTCCCGGCTGCGCGATCGCGATATGGTGATGAAACTTTTCAACGAACTGGGCCCGCGCTACGCCAACCGTAACGGCGGCTATCTGCGCATCCTCAAGTTCGGTTTCCGCCAGGGGGACAACGCGCCGATGGCACTGATTGAGTTGCTCGATCGGCCTGTGGAGACTGAGGAAGCCAAGCCCGCGAAAAAGTAAGGCAGAGGCACATCATCAAGAAAAAGCCGGGCACTGCCCGGCTTTTTTGTTTTCTGCGCCGGCGCGGAAATCAGCGCGCGCCAGATGCGCGCTTCGCGACCTTCTCCAGGCCGAGTACCGGCTGCAGGTAGCGGCCCGTGTAACTGTCCGGGTGGCGCGCGATTTGCTCCGGAGTGCCTTCGGCGACGATGCGCCCGCCGCCATCGCCGCCCTCCGGACCGAGGTCCACGACCCAGTCGGCGGTCTTGATCACATCGAGGTTGTGTTCGATCACCACCACTGTATTGCCGTGGTCGCGCAAGCGGTGCAATACCTTCAGCAGCATCTCGATGTCCTGGAAATGCAGCCCGGTGGTGGGCTCGTCGAGTATGTAAAGCGTGTGTCCGGTGTCGCGTTTCGACAGCTCCAGAGCAAGCTTGACCCGCTGCGCCTCGCCGCCGGAAAGCGTGGTCGCGCTCTGGCCGAGGCGGATGTAGCCCAGCCCGACGTCGAGCAGCGTATCGAGCTTGCGCGCAATCACCGGCACGGCGCTGAAGAACGCGTGCGCCTGCTCCACCGTCATTTCCAGCACTTCGTG
>JBGQGT010000005.1:0-18032 GCA_041497595.1 Gammaproteobacteria bacterium | reverse complement strand
TCGGCGGCAGCGCAGAGAAGGCGATGGTGCTGGCCAAGGAAGCGCTGATGCAGCCGATCGACATGCACGAGTTGAAGCAGCGCGGACCGAACAACCGCATCGAGGAACTGCGCATCGAAATCTGCGACAAGGTCAATGCGCTCGGCATCGGCGCGCAGGGCCTCGGCGGCCTGACCACTGTGCTCGACGTCAAGATTCTCGATTACGCGACGCACGCGGCGTCGCTGCCGGTGGCGATGATCCCGAATTGCGTGGCCACCCGGCACGCGCATTTCACGCTCGACGGCAGCGGCCCGGCACGGCTGGATCCACCCAGCCTCGATGAGTGGCCGGACGTGGAATGGGCGCCGGCGCCGGCCTCGCGCAAGGTCGACCTTGCCAAAGTTACGCGCGAGGAGATCGCGGCCTGGAAGCCCGGCGAGACCCTGCTGCTCAACGGCAGGATCCTTACCGGTCGCGATGCCGCGCACAAGCGCATCCAGGAACTGTTTTCCAGGGGCGAAACGCTGCCCGCGGGTGTGGACTTTCGCAACCGCTTCATCTACTACGTCGGTCCGGTGGACCCGGTGCGCGATGAAGTCGTCGGCCCGGCTGGTCCGACGACCGCCACCCGCATGGACAAGTTCACCGATATGATGCTGGCGAAGACCGGGCTGCTCGGTATGATCGGCAAAGGCGAGCGCGGCCCAGCGGCGATCGAAGCCATCCGCAAGCACAAGGCCGTGTACCTGATGGCGGTGGGTGGAGCGGCCTACCTGGTCTCCAAGGCCATCAAGTCCTCGCGCGTGGTCGCGTTCGCGGATCTCGGCATGGAAGCGATCTACGAGTTCGAGGTCAAGGACATGCCGGTCACCGTCGCAGTGGACGTCAACGGCACCTCGGTGCATCAGACCGGTCCGCGCGAGTGGCAGGCGAGAATTGGAAAGATTCCGGTTACAACGGCGTGAGGGGTGAGGCGTGAGGAATGAGGTGAGTGCGTTCGCCGCTGCGCGGCCCGATTTCACCTCGTCCCTCGGCCCTCGGCCCTCGTCCCTCGCACCTCGCAGTTCAATGGCGGGCCTCCCCGCATCGCATGGTAGTGAACCTGGTCAGGTCCGGAAGGAAGCAGCCACAGCTATTCTTTGCGAGTGACGGGGCAAGGCTCGCCACCCCTATGCAACATGAGGCGTAAGGCGGCAGGCGTGAGGCGTGAACGGTATGATCTCTCGAACAGCTTCGCCGCCGCGACCATTCACAGACAAATTCGCGATCCAAAGACAAAGTGACGCTCGCACTCGCGCGCAAATGGCGCCCCAGGAATTTCGCTGAACTGATCGGCCAGGACCACGTGGTCCGCGCCATCAGCAATGCACTCACGCAGAATCGCCTGCATCACGCGTATCTGCTCGCCGGCACCCGCGGCGTGGGCAAAACCACGCTGGCGCGGATCATCGCCAAGGCGCTGAATTGCGAAATCGGTGTTTCCGCGAATCCCTGCGGCAAGTGCGGGTCCTGCACCGAGATCGACGCCGGACGCCACGTGGACGTGATCGAACTCGACGCCGCCTCCAACACCCAGGTGGACAACATGCGCGAGCTGCTGGAGAACGCGCTCTACGCGCCGACTTCCGGCCGCTTCAAGGTGTACATCATCGACGAAGTTCACATGCTGTCGCGCAGCGCGTTCAACGCGATGCTCAAGACCCTGGAAGAGCCGCCGGCCCATATAAAGTTCATACTCGCAACCACCGATCCGCAGAAAGTCCCGGTCACGGTGCTGTCGCGCTGCCTGCAGTTCAATCTCAAGCAGATCCCCCCGGGCCTGATCCGCGGCCAGCTCGAAAACGTGCTCGGCAAGGAAGGCGTGCCTTTCGAGACGCAGGCGCTCAATCTGCTGGCGCGCGCCGCCGAAGGCAGCATGCGCGATGCATTGTCGCTGCTGGACCAGGCGATCGCGCATGGCGCCGGCAAGGTCGAAGAGACCTCGGTCAGGGAAATGATGGGTGCGGTGGACCGCAGCTACCTGTTCAGCCTGCTCAAGTCGCTCGCGAGCGGGCAGGGTCCGGCATTGCTGGCCGAGGCCGAACGCATGGCGGCGAGGAGTCTGTCGTTCGACGCGGCGCTGCAGGAACTGGCGACCCTGCTGCACCGGGTTGCGTTGGCGCAGACGTTGCCTGAAGCACTGGCGGACGACGAACCCGAGCGTGATGCGTTGCTCGGACTGGCTGGCGCCTTCAGCGAGGAGGACGTACAACTCCTGTACCAGATCGCGATCCACGGGCGGCGCGATCTCGGCCTCGCTCCGGACGAATTTGCCGGCTTCACCATGACGCTGATGCGCATGCTGGCATTCCTGCCCGTCGAGCCCGGGAAGTCCGCGTCGACTGCCACGCCGGGCGCCGCTCGCCCCGTGTCAAAGCCGGCAGCGTCTGCCGGGACTGCGGCCGCACCGGTCGCACTGGAACCGACCGCCAAAGGTGCCGTCAACGCGGAGCAGGAACTCGCCGACTGGCGCACGCTGGTCGGGCGTATCAAGGTCGGCGGCATGGCACGAATGCTGGCCGACAACTGCGAGTTTCGTTCGCTCGACGGCGACCGGCTGGAACTTGCGGTGCCGGAGGCGCACAAGCATCTGCTGGAAAAGGTGTACACCGACAAGTTGCAGGCGGCGCTCGCGGAATATTTCGGCCGCAAGCTGCGGCTGCGCATCTCGGCCGGCGGCACCGGCAATACACCCGCCGAAATCGAGAACCAGGAACGGCGGGTGAAACTCGCCAAGGCGATCGAGTCCATCGACAGCGATCCGTTCGTCCGCGACCTGGTGGAGAATTTCGATGCGCGTGTAAACGATTCTTCGATCAAACCGATTCAGTAAGGAACGACATCATGATGAAAGGCCAACTTGCCGGGCTCATGAAACAGGCCCAGCAGATGCAGGAAAACCTGAAGAAGGCGCAGGAAGAAATCGCCGGCATGGAGGTCGAAGGCCAGGCTGGCGCGGGCATGGTAAAAGTAGTGATGACCGGCCGCCACGACGTCAAGCGCTTGTCCATCGACCCGAGCCTGATGAGCGACGACAAGGAAATGCTCGAGGACCTGATCGCCGCCGCAGTCAACGACGCGGTGCGCCGTGTCGAGGCCGCGACCCAGGAAAAGATGGGGGGGCTGACCTCCGGGCTCGGTCTTCCACCAGGAATGAAGCTTCCTTTCTAGTGTTCAGTTGCTGGTGGCTGGTGACTAGTGAACGACGACGTCGCTGCTTTTTCCAGCCACTAACCACCAACCACTAGCCACTTGTGAAAACTCCGTCGAGTCTCGAAGAGCTGATCGAAGCGCTGCGCTGTCTGCCCGGCGTCGGCCCGAAGTCGGCGCAGCGCATGGCCTTCCATCTTCTGCAGCGCGACCATCCGGGCGCGCAGAGGCTCGGCAAGGCGCTCGAGCAGGCGCTCGCGAGGGTGCGCCATTGCGAGAAGTGCAACAACTTCACCGAGCAGGCCGTCTGTGAGCTGTGCAGTTCGCCGCGGCGCGACCAGACGCTCCTGTGCGTGGTGGAAACACCCGCGGACCTGCTGATGATGGAACAGGCGCAGGCTTACAACGGCCTGTATTTCGTCCTGATGGGCAGGCTGTCGCCGCTGGACGGAATCGGGCCAAAGGACATTCATCTCGACCGCCTTGTGAAACGCGCGCTCGACGGCACCGTGAAGGAGACCATACTTGCCACCAATTTCACCGTCGAAGGAGAAGCCACGGCGCATTACGCCGGGGAGTTGCTGGCTGCGCGGGGAATGAAGGTCACGCGCATCGCCCGCGGGCTTCCGGTGGGCGGCGAGCTCGAACACGTGGACAGCGGCACGCTGGCCCAGGCGGTGATCGAACGGAGGCCTGCCTGATGGCCGGTCCTTCCGCCGAGCCGGCCAAACGCCGGCCCTCGTCCAGGCACTCGCCCAAGAGCACGCCGGCACTGGCCCGGGGCTCGCGCAGAAATTCCGGAACGAGGTTGAAGCGCATGCCTGAGCCGGCCACGCCGGCGGCACCGGTAGTGGCGCGTTCGCAGAAACTGCAGAAGGTGCTGGCGCAGGCCGGCCTGGGTTCGCGGCGGGCGATGGAAGAGATCATCAAGGCCGGAAAAGTGAAAGTGAACGGCACGCCGGCCACCTTGGGCGCGCGGGTGACCACCGACGATCTGATCCAGGTAGGGCGCCGCCAGATCAAGTTCAAAGTCACCACGCGCCTGCCGCGCGTCATCCTTTACCACAAGCCGGAAGGCGAAATCGTCACGCGCGATGATCCGAAAGGCCGGCCCAGCGTATTCGAAAAACTGCCGGTCATCCGCAGCGCCAAGTGGCTGGCGGTCGGGCGGCTCGACTTCAACACCGGCGGCTTGCTGATCTTCACGACTTCAGGTGAACTGGCGAACCGCCTGATGCATCCGCGCTTCGAGGTCGAGCGGGAGTACGCGGTCAGGCTGTTCGGCGCACTGACGCCTGCGCAGATTGCCGAATTCAAGAAGGGCGTGCGGCTTTCCGACGGCGATGCCAGGTTCGACATGCTCGAAGTGCAGGGCGGCGAAGGCAGGAACCGCTGGTATCGCGTGGTTCTCAAGGAAGGGCGCAACAGGGTGGTGCGACGGATGTTCGAAGCACTGGGCCTGCAGGTCAGCCGCCTGATGCGCGTGCGCTTCGGCATCGTGAGCCTGCCGCCGCGCCTGAAGCGCGGCGCCTGGGTCGAGCTCAAGGAATCCGAGATCAGCCAGTTGCTCGAGTGGGCGGGCAGCACCCCCGACGTTCCACAAAACGATTTCAGCGCGCCAGTTGCGCGCCTGTCAGCAGGCACACAAAACCGTCCCCCCCGGAAGTCTCCAGCCAGGTGAACGGCAGCCGGGGAAACGCCCGCTCCAGGGCCTCCCGGTTGTGCCCGATTTCCACCACCAGCAGGCCATCCCGGTCGAGGTGCGCGCCGGCCCCGGACACGATGCGGCGCACGATATCCAGTCCATCCCCCCCTCCTGCCAGCGCCATTTGCGGTTCGGCACCATATTCCGGCGGCAGTGCTGCCATCGAGTCCGAGTTCACGTACGGCGGATTGGAAACGATGAGCTGGTATGGCCCGGTGAGACCGGCGAACAGATCGCCCCTGACGAGGCGTATGCGGTCTTCGAGGCCGTAGTCCGCGACATTTTTTTTCGCGACCTCGAGCGCATCGGGGGAAAGTTCGGTTGCATCAACCCCGGCGTTCGGGAAAGCCTGCGCCAGCAGGATTGCCAGGCAGCCTGAGCCGGTACACAGATCCAGCGCGGCGCCGACCGAATCCGGGTCCTTAACCCAGGGACTCAACTCGTCCCGCAACAACTCCGCGATATACGAGCGCGGCACGATCACGCGCTGGTCAACGTAAAAACGGAAATCGCCCAGCCAGGCTTCGTTGGTGAGGTAAGCCGCCGGCACGCGCTGTTCGACCCGCAGGCGCAGCACGCGGCTCACCGCCTCATATTCTTCTGCGGTCAGCGCCTTGTCGAGAAACGGATCGAGGCGATCGAGCGGCAATTTCAGCGTGTGCAGGATCAGGTACGCCGCCTCGTCGTGGGCATTGGTGGTGCCGTGGCCGAATGACAGCCCGGCTTCGCTGAAGCGGCTCACCGCGAAGCGCAGCCAGTCGCGTAGGGTGCTCGGTTGCTTGGGCACCTCAGCGGACATCCAGCAGATCGGTCAGCGCCTGCTGGTAGATCTTCGACAGCGCATCCAGATCGGCAATGGCGATGTGCTCGTTCAATTTGTGGATCGACGCGTTCACCGGGCCCAGTTCCACGATTTCCGGGCAGATTTCTGCGATGAAACGTCCGTCCGACGTGCCGCCGGCGGTGGACAATTGCGGCCGCTGGCCGGTGACGCGTTCCACCGCGCGGGTCAGCGTTTCCACCAGCCTGCCGCGGGCAGTCAGGAAGGGCTTGCCGGACAGCGACCAGTCCAGCACGTAGTCCAGACCGTGACGGTGAAGGATGGCGTGCACCCGGCTCTTCAGCGACTCGACCGTGCTGGCGGTGGAGAAGCGGAAGTTGAACGACACCTTCAGTTCTCCCGGGGTCACGTTGGCGGCGCCGGCGCCGGCGCCGATATTCGACACCTGCCAGGTGGTCGGCGGAAAGTGTTCGTTGCCCCGGTCCCATTCGGTGGCGGCGAGTTCCGCCAGCGCCGGCGCGAACTGGTGGATCGGATTGCGCAACTGAAGGGGATAGGCGATGTGGCCCTGGATGCCGCGCACCAGCAGTTCTCCGGACAGCGATCCGCGGCGGCCGTTCTTGATGGTGTCGCCGAGTGTACTGGCCGACGAAGGCTCGCCGACGATGCAGTAGTCTATTTTTTCGCCGCGTGCGCGCAGTGCCTCGACCACCTTGACCGTACCATTGACCGCCACGCCTTCCTCGTCGGAGGTGATAAGCAGCGCAATCGAACCGGGATGGTCCGGATGTTCGGAGAGAAATCCCTCGATCGCGGTGACGAACGCCGCCAGCGATGACTTCATGTCGGCCGCGCCGCGGCCGTAGAGCACGCCGTCGCGCACCGTCGGCGCGAACGGATCGGATTGCCACTGTTCGAGCGGCCCGGTCGGGACCACGTCGGTATGTCCCGCGAAGCAGACGAGCGGCGCGCGGCTGCCGCGCCGCGCCCAGAGATTGTCGACTTCGCCGTGGCGCATCGGCTCGGCCTTGAAGCCGAGCCGCGCCAGCCGCTGCCGCAGGATTTCCTGGCAGCCGCCATCGTTTGGCGTAACCGAAGCGCGCGAAATCAACTCGCGCGCAAGCTCGAAGGTCGCGGACGACATCGCAGCCGAGTCCGGCATCACAGGCGCCGGAGAACGGGTCGGCGCTTCACTTCTTGTCGGTGTCCACGTTCAGCTTGATCTCACTGAACGAGTAGCCCCCGCCCGGCTTGACCATCACTCGCCCGGTCGGGCTCTCGCCGATCTTGCCGGAGGCCTTCTGTTCATAATTGTTGATCAGCCAGGACAGGTTGGTGGCGGAATCCGAGTTCTTGAGCCCCTCGTCCTTGGAAATCGTCCCCGCCATGTACAGTTCGAACAAGGCGTGCTCGAAGGTCTTCGAACCGGGCGTAAGGCTTTGTTCCATCGCCTCCTTGATCTGGTCGATTTCGCCTTTCTTGATCAGTTCGGCGACGTGCTTGGTGTTGAGCATCACCTCCACCGCGGCGACCAGCGAGCCGTCGTTGGCCTTGACCAGGCGCTGGGAAATGATGGCGCGCAGGCTGACTGCAAGGTCGGACAGCAGCGAGGTGCGCGCGTCGTACGGGAAGAAGTTGATGATGCGGTTGAGCGCGTGGTAGCTGTTGTTGGCGTGCAGCGTGGACAGGCACAGGTGGCCGGTCTGGGCGTAGAGCAGCGCGTGCTGCAGCGTCTGGCGGTCGCGGATCTCGCCGATCATCATCATGTCCGGCGCTTCGCGCATCGCGTTCACCAGCGCGTTTTCGTAGGAGCGGGTGTCGGTGCCGACTTCGCGCTGGTTGATCACGCACTTGTCGTTGCGGAACACGAACTCCATCGGGTCTTCGATGGTGAGGATGTGTCCCGGCTTGAGCGCGTTGCGGTGCTCGATCATGGCGGCGAGCGTGGTGGACTTGCCCGAACCGGTGGACCCGACCACCACGATGAAACCGCGTTTCTCCAGCACCAGGTCGTTGAGGATCGGCGGCAGCTTGAGCTTTTCGATCCCCGGCGTGCCGCTCTTGAGATAGCGGATCACCATCGCCACGTTGCCGCGCTGGCGGAAGACGTTGACGCGGAAGCGGCCGACGTCCTGGACCACGTAGGAGAAGTTCATCTCCATGGTCTCCTCGAATTCGCGGATCTGCCGGTCGCTCATCACCTCGTAGGCGATCTTGCGGGCAGTCTCCGGATCGATCACCTGCGCGTTCACCGGCATGATGCCGCCGAGAATCTTGATCGATACCGGGGCGCCGGCCGAGATGAAAAGGTCCGACGCCTGCTTTTCTGCCATCAACTTGAACAGTGGGCTCAGAAACATGGTGGCCTCGATGACTCCTGGTAGTGGTTGCGTCGATCCGCGCCGCGTAACCTGGAAGGCTCCTGCTAGTCGCCGCGGAGGAGCTCGTTGATGCTGGTCTTTGCACGGGTCTTGGCGTCCACCTGCTTGACGATGACCGCGCAGTAAAGACTGTATTTGCCGTCGGGCGAGGGCAGGTTGCCCGACACGACCACAGACCCGGGTGGAATCCTGCCGTAAAGCGTCTCGCCGGTCTGGCGATTGTAGATCTTTGTGCTGCTGCCGATATAGACGCCCATCGAGATCACCGAGCCTTCGCCGACCGCCACGCCCTCGACTATCTCGGAGCGGGCGCCGATGAAACAGTTGTCCTCGATGATGGTTGGATTGGCCTGTACCGGTTCCAGCACGCCGCCGATCCCCACGCCTCCCGAGAGGTGGACGTTCTTGCCGATCTGCGCGCATGAGCCCACCGTGGCCCAGGTGTCCACCATGGTGCCTTCATCGACGTAGGCGCCGATATTCACGAAAGAGGGCATCAGCACCACGTTCCTGGCGATGAACGAGCCGCGCCGCGCCGCCGCCGGAGGCACCACGCGAAACCCGCCGGCGCGAAAATCGGCAGCGCCGTAGTCGGCGAACTTGGCCGGCACCTTGTCGAAGTAATTGGTGTAGCCGTCGCGGACCACCGCGTTGTCGTGCAGCCGGAACGACAGCAGGACGGCTTTCTTGACCCACTGGTGGGTGACCCACTCGCCGCCGATTTTCTCCGCGACGCGCAGCTTCCCGGCGTCGAGACCATCGATGACCTCTGCAACGGCCTCCTTGAGCGCGGGGTCGGCGCTGTTCGGCGAGATGTTGGCACGGTTATCGAAGGCCTTCTCGATGACCGACTGCAAATCCGTCATTCTTGTTTTTTCCTTGTGAGAGTTGAGAAAAAAATTCGGCCAGCCGTTGCGCCGCCTCGACACATTCCTCGACCGGGGCCACCAGTGCAATGCGCACGAAGTTCGCCCCCGGGTTGACGCCGCGGGCCTCGCGGGCCAGGAAACTGCCGGGTACGACGGTCACATTATATTGCTCAAACAAGCGTTTAGCGAATTCAGTGTCGGCGACCGGGGTGCGCAGCCAGAGGTAGAACGCCGCCTGCGGCATGGCGGCGTCGGTGACTTCGGCAAGCAGGGCCAGCGCTTTCTGGAACTTCTCCCGGTACAGGCGCCGGTTGTCGCGCACGTGCTCCTCGTCCTGCCACGCCGCCGTGCTGGCAGCCTGCACCGCCGGGTTCATCGCGCAGCCGTGATAAGTCCGGTAAAGCAGGAATTTCGCCAGGATGTCGGCATCGCCGGCGACGAAACCGGAGCGCATCCCCGGCACGTTGGAGCGTTTCGACAGGCTGCCGAATGCGGCCAGACGCGGAAAGTGGCTCCGGCCGAGACGATGCGCGGCTTCCAGGCCGCCGAGCGGCGCATGGCCTTCGTCGAAATAGATTTCCGAGTAGCACTCGTCGGAGGCGATCACGAAGCCGTGGCGATCCGAAAGATCGAACAGGGTTCGCCATTCTTCGAGGGTCATGACGCTGCCGGTGGGATTGCCCGGCGAGCAGACGTAGACCAGCTGGGCGCGGCTCCACACCGATTCGGGCAGCTGGCCGAAATCGAGGGCGAAGCCGTTGTGCGGGAGGATATTGAGGAATTGCGGTTCCGCCCCGGCCAGCAGCGTGGCGCCTTCGTAGATCTGATAGAAGGGATTGGGGGCCACCACGACCGGCCGTTCGCGCGAGGCGTCCACCACCGCCTGCGCGAATGCGAACAGCGCCTCCCGGCTGCCGTTGACCGGCAGCACCTGCTTTGCCGGATCGATGCGCGGCAGGCGGTAACGCCGCTCGATCCATGCCGCGACCGCGGCGCGCAGCGTTTCGCTGCCTGCGGTTGCGGGGTAGCTCGACAATCCATTCAGATTGGCACTCAGCGCCTCGCGAATGAACTGCGGTGTGGCATGCTTGGGCTCGCCGATCGAGAGATTGATCGGACGCAACGAGGCGTTGGCTTTCACTCCCGAGAGCAGCGCGGCGAGCTTCTGGAAAGGGTAGGGCTGCAGCCTGGCCAAGTTCGGATTCATCAGCGTACGCTTGATTGCGGTGCGATCCTGTCGAGTTCGATGCACGGCGCCGGTATCCAGCCCTTTTTGCGGTGTTCGGCGATGACGGTGGTGAAAATGCCCCCGCGCACGTAGAAACGCGCAGTCAGCCGCATGAAACGAGGCTTCGTCGCCGTGGCAAGATCGTCGAGAATGCGGTTGGTGACGGCTTCGTGGTAAGCGCCCTGGTCGCGGTAGGCCCAGATATAGGTTTTCAGACTCTTGAGTTCCACGCATTTGCGGTCGGGAACGTAATCGAGGTAAAGCGTGGCGAAGTCCGGCTGTCCGGTCATCGGACAGAGGCAGGTGAATTCCGGAATCTCCATATGAATCAGGTAATCCCGCGCCGGATTCGGATTTGGGAAGGTCGCCAGGGTCAGCGCCGGCTTGCTTGGCATTCTCTTGGGGGCGATTCAGTTGTTAAAATACGCCCTGAAAAAACACGCGCCTGGTCCTTGTTTAGGGGCCCCAGGCGCTTGTTTTATGGGCATCCGTTCAAATTATAAGCCTTTATAAAATTGCGAAAGTGCGACTCACTCACATCAAGCTGGCCGGTTTCAAGTCCTTCGTCGACCCTACCCACATACCGGTCCCCGGCCAACTGGTCGGCGTCGTCGGTCCCAACGGTTGCGGCAAATCCAACGTGATCGACGCGGTGCGCTGGGTGCTCGGGGAATCCTCGGCCAAGCAGCTTCGCGGCGAGAACATGCAGGACGTCATCTTCAACGGCTCCGGCGAGCGCAAGCCGGTGGGCCGCGCCAGCGTCGAGCTGATTTTCGACAACAGCCTGGGCAAGGCGGCCGGGCCCTGGTCGCAGTACGGCGAGATCTCGGTCAAGCGCGTGCTCGAGCGCGATGGCGAGTCCTCTTATTTCATCAACAACTTGCACGTGCGGCGGCGCGACGTCGCCGACATCTTCCTGGGCACCGGCCTGGGCGGCCGCGGCTATGCCATCATCGAGCAGGGGATGATTTCGCGCATCATCGAGGCCAGGCCGGAAGACCTGCGCAGCTTCCTCGAGGAAGCGGCCGGGGTATCGAAATACCGCGAGCGCCGGCGCGAAACCGAACTCAGGCTCGACGACACGCGCGAGAACCTGCTGCGGGTGGACGATATCCGCCGGGAGCTGGGCGCACAGCTCGAACATCTCGAATCCCAGGCCGAGAGGGCGGGCAGGTACCGGGAGCTGGAGGCGGAACTGAAGCGTACGCAGCACACGCTGTGGCTGCTGCGCAAACGCGACGCCGCCGCGCAGCGCGCCCGCATCGGCCGCGATATCGAGGCCACGGGCGTGGAGCTGGAAGCCGAGACGGCCAGCCTGCGCGATGCCGAAAAGCGTGTCGAGGAATTGCGCGCCAGCCACTTCAGCGCTGCGGATGCAGTGCACGCCGCCCAGGGCGCGCTCTACGAGGTCAACGCCGAAGTTGCGCGCATCGAGCAGCAGATCCAGTACCTCCGCGACAGCCGCAATCGCGCCCAGCACCAGCTCGAGTCGGTGCGCGCGCAGGAAGCCGAGCAGGGCAGCCACCAGGCGTCACAGGAGGCGGCGCGCAGTGCCGGCGAGGAGTCGCTGGCAAAAGCACGCGAGCAGCTGGCCGCGCTTGCCGATGAACTGGAGGCCGCGCGGGCGGCCTTGCCGGCCGCCGAAGAGGCGTATCGAGGCGCGCAGGCGCAGCTTGCCGAGGCGCAGCGCCGTCTCACCCAGGGCGAACAGCAGTTGCAACTGGAACAAGCACGCGCCGGCCACGGCGAGAAACTTCTGCAGCAGCTCGAGACGCGGCGTGCGCGACTGGAAGAAGAGCGCGATGGCCTGGAAGTGCCGAACCTGAGCGAACTGGTAAGACTGGAAACGGAGATCGGAGAGCTGGCTCAGCGGCTCTATGAACGGCGTGATGCGCTCGAAAAGTGCGACGCCGACCTGCCCACGTTCGACGCGGCGATTCACGGCGCGGAACAGGATGCCGAGCAGACCCAGCAGCGTCTCAACCAGCTCGTCGCCCGGCTCACCGCGCTGCAGTCGCTGCAGGAGCAGGTCAGCCGCGCGGGCGAAATCGAACCCTGGCTGGAACGCCACGAATTGCGCCGCAACCCGCACCTGTGGCAAGGAATCAGGATCCGGGAAGGCTGGGAGGACGCGCTCGAAGCGGTATTGCGCGAGCGCCTGAACAGCATCGGCCTCACCGACCTCGCGCAGGTGAATGCCTGGGTGGCTGAGACACCTCCGGGAAAGGTTTCCTTCCACCGCATCGCCGGAGTTGCCACCGCCGTCGAGCCGGCCGCGGCGGGGCTCACGCGGCTCACAGATTACGTGACCTGCACCGATGCGCGGCTGGCGGCGGTGCTTGGCGACTGGCTGGCGCGGGTCTACGTGCTGGCGGACCCCGCCAGGGGCGTGGAACTGGCCCGCGACCTGCCTGCCGGCGCGATGCTGGTCAGTGCGCAGGGGCACGTATTCACCGCCACCAGCGTGAGTTTCCATGCGGCCGATTCGGAAGTGCACGGCATCCTGTCACGCCAGCGTGAAATCGAGGCGTTGTTCGCGGAGCGCAGCGGCGCCGGCCAGGAACTGGGACGGCAACGCGCCACCGCGATGTCCCGGAAGACCGAATTCGAGGAGCGCCGCACGGAGGCCGAGCGCCTGCGGCGGACGGTAGCGGAATTGCAGGAGAACCATCATCAGCTGAAACTCGACCATGTGCGCTTGTCGCAGCTTGCCGAGCGCCTCAAGGCGCGTGGCGAGCAGATCGTGCGTGAACTTGCAGAAATCGACGCCGACATGGCGCGCGAGTCGGCGCAGCGCGAACAGGCGCGACGCCAGATCGATGCGCTGGCCGCCGGAATGGATGCGCTGCGGGCCGGGGTCGAGTCCGCCGGGCAGGCGCACGCAAACGCGGAATCGGCTTTACAGGCCAGCCGGGTGAACGCCCAGCAGGTCGAGCGGCAGCATCAGGAAGCGCAGTTTCAAGAGACAACTATATACAATAAGATCATAGATATAGGATCTTCACTTGATGTCATTTCTCAGAATCTGCAACGCCTTGCCAGCGAATCCGGGGCGCTGTCCCAGGAAATCTCCCAGAGCGACGAGGGCCCGCTGCAGGCGCAACTGCAGGAGCAACTCGAAGCCCGCGTCGAGCGCGAGCAACGCCTGAAGCAGGGCCGCGACGAACTGCAGGCCGCCGAGGACACGCTGCGCGCCACCGAGCAGGAGCGTTTGGCGTCGGAACAGAAACTGGCGCCGTTGCGCGAGCGCATCAACGAACTGCGCCTCAAGGAACAGGAAGCCCGGATCGCCGAAGACGGCTTTGCCGCCCAACTGGCGGAAGCCGGCGCCGACGAACAGGAACTGCTGCCGCTGCTGGAAGACGGTGTGCGCGCAGGCAGGCTGCAAAACGAGATCAACCGCATCAACGAGGACATCTCCGGGCTGGGCGCGGTGAACCTGGCTGCACTGGAGGAACTGGCGACCGCGCGCGAACGCAAGGCCTACCTGGACGCCCAGTGGCAGGACCTGACCGAAGCCGTGGCCACCCTGGAAAGCGCCATCCGCAAGATCGACCGCGAGACCCGCGAGCGCCTGCAGGAGACGTTCGATACCGTCAACAAACACTTCGGCGAATTGTTCCCGGTGCTGTTCGGGGGCGGCGAGGCCAAACTGGTGATGACCGGCGAGGAAATACTCGATACCGGCGTGCAGGTGATCGCGCGCCCGCCCGGCAAGCGCAATTCATCGATCAATCTGCTCTCCGGTGGCGAGAAGGCGCTGACCGCGCTGTCGCTGGTATTCTCGATGTTCCAGCTCAATCCCGCGCCCTTCTGCCTGCTGGACGAGGTGGACGCGCCGCTGGACGACAGCAATACCGAGCGCTTCTGCGATCTGGTGAAGAGAATGTCCGCGAACACGCAGTTCATGTTCATCACCCACAACAAGATCACCATGGAAATGGCCAGCCAGCTGATTGGCGTCACCATGCAGGAGCAGGGCGTATCGCGGGTGGTTGCGGTGGACGTGGATGAGGCGCTGCGCATGCGCGAAGAAGCCGCAGCCTGATAGCATCTTGGCGCTGGGCTCGCACGGGGAGAGGCAATGAGTGATTTGCAGATCGGCTTGCTGATGCTCGGGGTGCTGTTGGTGGCCGGGGTGCTGGCGTTCAACTGGTACCAGGAACGGCAGTTCCGCCGCCGTGCCGAGCAGACCTTTGCCGGCGGGCATGACGACATCCTTTTCGAGCGCCGGGCAACCGTGACGGCGGCCACCGCGTCGCCTCAGGATCGGCGCGACCAAGCGCGCATCGAGCCGCGCATCGAACCGCAGATGGATGCGCCGGGCGAGGGCGGCCTTGCCGGCGGATTGCCATTGCAAACAGGCCTGCCGCAACCCGAGATCGATTACATCGTCGAGATTCGCGCCGGCGAACTCATCCCTGCCGAACAGCTGGCGCAAATGCGCCGGACGCTGGCCACCCTGGGCCGGATCATCAACTTCAGCGGATTCGATTTCCGCTCGAAGTCCTGGCAGCCGTTGGCACTGGATGGCGCGCGCTACACCTCGGTGCGCGCGGCGCTGCAACTGGTCGACCGCTCCGGGGCGGTCAACGGCGAGCACTTGCAACGGTTCGGCGACGCGGTCAGGGCGGCGGCCCGAGAAATGGCGGCTATAGCCGAGCTGCCCGACTTCGCGCCGGCTCTCGAGCAGGCCGCCGACCTCGACCGTTTCTGCACGCATGTCGGCATGGTGGTCGGGATCAACGTCGTTACGCGCACCGGGCAGGTATTTCACGGCACCAAGATTCGCGCACTGGCCGAGGCAGCCGGGTTGCACCTTCAGCCGGGCGGAGTGTTTCACTGCCTGGACGACCAGGGCGGCGCGCTGTTCGCGCTCGACAATCAGGAGCCGGAACCGTTCCTGATCGACAAGATCCACAGCCTGACCACGCCGGGCATCACTTTCCTGCTCGACGTGCCGCGGGTGTCGGATGGCCTGCGTGCGTTCGACCGCATGGTGGCGATGAGCCGCAGTTTCGCCGAATCGCTCGACGGCATGGTCGCCGACGACAACCGCGTGCCGCTCGACGATGCCGGGCTGGACAAGATACGTGCCCAGCTGCGCGCCATCTATGGCGCCATGGAACAGCGCGGCATCCACGCCGGCGGACCGCTGGCGCTGCGCCTGTTCTCCTGATGGCAGTACCCGCCGCGATCGCCGCGCGCGCCGAAAGGCTGCGGCGCGAAATCGGCCGGGCCAACTACAATTACTACGTCAAGGACACGCCGACGCTGCCGGACGCGGAATACGACCGGCTGTTCCGCGAACTGCAGGCGCTCGAAGAACAGCATCCCGGGCTGGCGACGCCGGATTCCCCTACCCGGCGCATTGGCGCATTGGCGGTCGAGGCATTCGCGCAAGTCACGCATCCGACGCCCATGCTGTCGCTCAACAATGCGTTCAGCGAGGCCGAAGTCGAGGGTTTCGACCGGCGCGTGCGCGAAGGCCTCGGGGTTGCAGGGCCCATCGAATACGCCGCGGAACCCAAGTTCGACGGTCTTGCCGTCAGTCTCACCTACGACAAGGGCGTTTTCGCTCTGGGCGCGACCCGGGGGGATGGCTATACCGGCGAGGATGTCAGCGCCAACCTGCGTACGCTGCGTTCCATCCCGTTGCGGCTCGAAGGCCGAAACCTGCCGGAGTTTCTCGAAGTGCGCGGCGAAGTGTTGATGCTCAAGCGCGACTTTCAGACCTTGAATCGCGAGCAGCAAAAAAAGGGCGAGAAGCAGTTTGCCAACCCGCGCAACGCGGCGGCCGGATCGCTGCGACAGCTCGATTCGCGCATCACCGCAGGCCGGCGCCTTGCTTTTTTCGCCTACGGTCTGGGCCGCGTGAGCGGCGGAAAAATCCCGGCGGATCGCCAGAGCCATCAACTCGACTACCTCGAATCGCTGCGTTTCCCGGTCGCCAGGGAGCGCAGCGTGGTCAAAGGCGTGGAGGGCCTTCTGGATTATTACCGCGGCATTGGCAGCCGTCGGGACACGCTGCCTTTCGAGATCGACGGCGTTGTTTACAAGGTGGACGACCTTGAATTCCAGGTCCGACTGGGCTTCGTTTCGCGCGCACCACGCTTCGCGGTCGCGCACAAGTATCCGGCGCAGGAAGAGATCACGCAGGTCCTCGGCATCGACGTGCAGGTCGGCCGTACCGGCGCGCTGACGCCGGTTGCAAGGCTTGCGCCCGTTTTTGTCGGAGGCGTCACCGTGACCAACGCCACGCTGCACAACGAGGACGAGGTCAGGCGCAAGGACGTGCGCATCGGCGACTACGTCATCGTGCGCCGGGCGGGCGATGTCATCCCGGAAGTTGTCGGTGTGGTGAAGGAGCGCCGTCCGGCCGGTGTGCGGCCGTTCCGCATGCCCTCCAAGTGCCCGGTGTGCGGGTCAAACGTCGAGCGTCCGGAGGACGAGGCGGTGGCCCGCTGCACCGCCGGTCTGTATTGCCCGGCGCAACGCAAACAGGCGCTGCTGCATTTTGCCGGGCGTCGTGCGATGGATATCGAGGGCCTGGGCGAGAAACTGGTCGATCAGCTGGTGGACCAGGGTCTGGTGAAAACGCCTGCCGATCTCTATCGCCTCGATGCGAAGAATCTGGCAAGCCTGGAGCGCATGGCGGAAAAATCCGCCGCCAACGTTCTGGATGCGGTCGAGAAGAGCAAAACTACGACGCTGGCGCGCTTCATCTATGCACTGGGCATCCGCAACGTCGGCGAAGCGACCGCCCGGGACCTGGCGCGCCATTTCGGCAAACTGGACCCGCTGATGCAGGCAAGCGAGGATGAACTGCAGCAGGTTCCCGATGTCGGTCCGGTGGTGGCGCGCAGCATTGCCCGGTTCTTCGGCGAACGTCATAACCGCGAGGTGATTGCGCAGATGCGCAGCCTCGGCGTGACCTGGCCGGAAACACCTGTCACCAGGCCACCGCTTCAGCCGCTCGCCGGAAAAACCTTCGTGTTGACCGGTACCTTGCCCCATCTCTCGCGCGACCAGGCGAAAGAGCGCATCGAAGCGAAGGGCGGCAAGGTCTCCGGCAGCGTATCCAGGAAGGCCGATTACGTCGTAGCCGGAGCGGAACCGGGAAGCAAGTACGACAAGGCGCTGGAACTCGGTATCGCTGTGCTCGACGAGCAGGGGTTGCTAGAATTGCTCGGCCGTAACAACTGAGCAACGCGGAGCCTGCATTGAACATGATCACCAAAGCCGTCTTCCCGGTCGCCGGATTGGGCACGCGCTTTCTTCCTGCGACCAAGGCGAGCTCGAAGGAAATGCTGCCGGTGGTCGACAAGCCGCTGATCCAGTACGCCGTGGAAGAGGCGGTCGCCGCCGGCATCACCCAGATGGTGTTCATCACCGGGCGCAACAAACGCGCGATCGAGGACCATTTCGACAAGGCCTACGAGCTGGAGACCGAACTGCAGGCGCGCGGCAAGCTGAAGATGCTCGAGCTGGTGCAGGACATCGTGCCCAAGCACGTCAGTTGCATCTATGTGCGCCAGACCGAGGCTCTCGGTCTCGGCCATGCGATCCTGTGCGCCCGGCCGGTGGTCGGCCATGAACCGTTCGCGGTGATCCTCGCCGATGATCTGATCGACGGCAATCCGCCGGTAATGAAGCAGATGGTGGACGTCTGTGCGCGAGAGCGCTGCTCGTTGCTGGCGGTGCAGACGGTGGCGCGCGAGGAAACCTCGAGCTACGGCATCGTCAGGACCGAGCCGGGGGAAAGCGGCATGCACCGCATCACCGGCATCGTCGAGAAGCCGCGGCCGGAGAACGCGCCTTCCAATCTGGCGGTGGTCGGGCGCTATGTACTGACAGGGGAGATCTTCGATCACCTCGAGAAGGTCAAACCGGGAGC
>JBGQGT010000004.1:0-20358 GCA_041497595.1 Gammaproteobacteria bacterium | reverse complement strand
GCAGGCCATTGCGTACCGTCTCGGCGCGTGATTCTCCGCCGGCGTATAGCGGCACCAGCTTCGTACCGAACGGATTCCAGTCGTATTCATTGAACCATCGATCAGCGGCTGCCAGCACGACATACACGCGCTCCACCAGCGCGTGCGCGCACAGGCGCGCGATCGAGTGGTGAAGAAGCGGTCGATTCAGTATCGGCAGGTATTGCTTGGGCAGGGTCTGGCCCATGCGGCTGCCGGCGCCGGCCGCCGGGATGAGGGCAAGGTATCGGGACATTGGCGAAAGGCCAGCATTATCAACCAGCACTCCTGGCCGGGCAACAAAACTTGCGTCCATTCAAGTTGTTGAAGATGGACTGGCGCATTGAATTTCATGAACCTTGACTTTTAAATACGACTGACTATCATTCGTATTACTTTCTTTCATGTTACTAGGAAAAACGTGATCCTGCGATTTCCCCTTGCTTTGGCTTTGCTCGCTGCCTGCGTATTGGGTGCCGCTCCCGCATCCGCCCAGGAAACCTACACCATCGTGATCAAGGGCAACCGCATGAGCCCGGCCGAACTGGAGGTTCCGGCCGGAAAGAAAATCAAGCTGCTGGTCGACAACCAGGACCCCACGCCCGAGGAGTTCGAGAGTTATTCTCTGAACCGGGAAAAAATCATCCCGGGCAACTCGAAGGCCACCATTTTCATCGGTCCGCTCAAGCCAGGCAGCTACGAGTTCTTTGGTGATTTCCACCAGGCGACGGCCCAGGGCCGCATCGTCGCAAAATAGGCCGAGGCCACGATGTTCGCCACCGCAATCATCGTTTTCCGGGAAGTCCTCGAGGCCGCGCTGATCATCGGCATCGTGTTGGCGGCCTGCCGGGGCATACCGCACAGGGGCCTGATGGTGTCCGGCGGCATCACGGCCGGACTTGCGGGCGCCGTCATTGTTGCCGCGGCCGCGGGCACGATTGCCGAAGCCGCGTCCGGAATGGGGCAGGAAATCCTCAATGCCTGCATCCTCGGTGCGGCGGTGCTCATGCTCGGATGGCACAACATCTGGATGAGCCGCAACGGACGTGAGATTGCCCAGCACATGCGATCCGTCGGCAAGAACGTCGCTCACGGCGCCGCGCCGGTGTGGATGCTCGGAACCGTAATCGCACTTGCGGTCCTGCGCGAGGGGTCCGAAGTCGTGCTGTTCCTGTATGGCGTTGCCGCCGGGGGAGCGGATTCCGGACAGATGTTCGCCGGCGGCGCGGCAGGCTTGGCGGCTGGCGCCATGGTCGGCGCACTCGTTTACTTCGGCCTGCTTGGCGTCCCGTTGCGTTATTTCTTCACGGTTACCAGTGTGATGATCCTGCTGGTAGCGGCGGGACTGGCCTCACAGGCGGCTGGAATGCTGCTGCAGGCCGGCCTGCTGCCGCCGCTGGGAGAGCCGCTGTGGGACACCTCTTCCCTGGTCGCGGATGGCTCGATATCGGGCAGGCTGCTGCAAGGACTGATCGGCTACAGCGCGCGTCCTGCCGGCATTCAGGTTCTTTCATACGTCGTCACACTTCTTGGTATCGGGGGATTGATGAAGCTTATCGGCCGCGTGCCTTCTACACCCAGATCCATCGCGATCACCACGCTCGGCGTCGCTGCCATTGCGGCAACGCTGGCAGTTTCCATCCCGCAGCATGTCGAGGCCGCACCGTTCAAGGTGTACTCGCCCCGCGTCGTCAAAGGCGAGAACGAAATCGAGTATCGCGGCTTTCACGACTTCGACAAGGACGATTCACGCGACGGCGGGGAAAAGCATCTCTTCGCGGTGGGCCGCGGCTTCACCGATTACTGGTTCAGCGAGCTGTATTCGGTCTACGCGAAAGAGCCGGGCGCCTCGTTCAAGCACGACGCGTTCGAGTGGGAGAACCTTTTCCAGCTGACCGAGCAAGGCAAGTACTGGGCGGACTTCGGCCTGCTGACAGAGTATGAATTGACCGACCACGGCGCCGACGAAATTGCGCTCGCGCCGATCATCGAAAAGACCGTGAACCGCTGGGTGGCAACAGTCAATCTGTTTTTTGAGCGCGAAGTCGGCAGCGGCAGGGAAGATGGCACCACGTTTGCCTACGCTGCGCGACTGAAGTATCTGTTGCATCCGCAATTCGAGCCTGCGATCGAGGCTTTCGGCGAGCCGGGAAAGTTCAACCATTGGGGCACATTCAACAGACAGGAACACTGGGTCGGACCGGCCGTCTACGGTCGCTACGGCCTCGGCCAAGGCAAAGCGCTGCTATACAGCGGAGCCTTGTTGTTCGGCGAGACTTCGCAGTCGAGCGACAACCGTGCCGTCGTGCGGCTCGAGTACGAATTTTACTAGGCTTCGCCGTTACTCAAGCTTCACCGCAAAGAGACCCGTCGAAAGATCCCGTCGCTGTTCTTTGCGTCTTTTCTTGCCCTTCGTCTGCGTACCCCTCAAGGGCACCCGTCGAGCGGGTATTGAAAAGAAGGTATTGAAAAGAGTTCTCCGCGTTAACGCCTTTGAATTTGCGTAGCAAAGGCAAGGCCAACAGCGGCGGCCCGATGGGCCGCCGCGATCCTCTATAATCGCGGCTACTCTTCAGACCGCAACGATGCTTCTGCCTCCGCTGACCCCGTCCCCGGGGTCGCGTGCCACCTTTCCCCCGCTGCACGGATCCGCAGACGCGCTGGCGCTCGCTGAACTGGCACGCAGCGCGCGTCCGCTGGCAATCATTACCGAGACCGCGCAGGATGCAGAACGGCTGCGCGAGGAGATCGCCTTTTTCGACCCGACACTGCGCGTTTTCCTGCTGCCGGATTGGGAAACGCTGCCCTACGACCGCTTCTCGCCGCACCAGGACCTGATTTCCGAGCGCCTGGCCACGCTCTACCAGATCACCCACGATGCCTTCGACGTCGCCGTGGTGCCAATCACCACCGCGCTGTACCGCCTGCCGCCGGCGTCCTATCTCGCGGCCTACACGTTTTTCCTCAAGCAGGGTGAAAAACTCGATGCGAACTCGCTGCGCAGGCAGTTGACGCTGGCCGGCTACTCGCACGTCACCCAGGTGGTCTCGCCCGGAGAGTTCAGCTTTCGCGGCGGCGTCATCGATCTGTTCCCGATGGGCAGTCCGTTGCCCTACCGCATCGACCTGTTCGACGACGAGATCGATAGCATCCGTTCCTTCGACGTGGACACCCAGCGCAGCATCTACAAGGTCAAGGAGGTGCGGCTGCTGCCGGCGCGCGAGTTCCCTACCGATGACAACGCGCGCACCACTTTTCGCCAGCGCTTCCGGGAAAAGTTCGAAGGCGATCCCTCCAAGAGCCGCCTGTACAAGGACATGAGCCAGGGTTTCATCCCCGCCGGAATCGAGTATTACCTGCCGCTGTTCTTCGAGTCCACTGCGACGCTCGCTGATTACCTTCCCCCCGGAACGCTGGTGTCCCTGCATCAGAACGTTGCAAAGGCGATACGCCAGTTCTGGCAGGACACCCAGTCGCGTTACAACCTGCTGCGCGGCGACCCGGATCGCCCGCTGCTGCCGCCCGCCGAGTTGTTTCTGCGCGAGGACGAGTTTTTCGGCAGCCTAAAACCGTTCGCCCGGATCGAAACCGCTTCGGCCGCGAACAGCGAGGGCGCCGGGACACTGGTCCCGACGCAGCCGCTGCCGCCGGTGGCAGTCGATCGCCGCGCCGACAATCCGCTCGCCGCCTTGTCCGCGTTTCACAGCAATTACGGCGGCCGCGTCCTGCTGATCGCGGAAAGCATGGGGCGGCGGGAGACGCTGCTCGGGCTGCTGAACGAGTACCAGGCGCGGCCGAAAGTCTGCGACAGCTGGAACGCCTTCAAGGATGCGACGGAGCGGCTGATGCTGACCGTAGGCCCGCTGCATGCCGGCTTCGTCGATGCCGGTGACGCCGTCGCGCTGATCACCGAGAACGAACTCTACCCGTCACAGGTTCGCACGCGGGTTTCGCGGGAGCGCCGCCTCGCCACCGAGGGCATGCTGCGCGACCTGTCGGAAGTCAAGGTCGGCGATCCCGTGGTCCACGCCCAACACGGCATCGGCCGCTATCTCGGGCTCGCCAACATGGACCTGGGCGACGGCGAGACCGAGTTCCTGAAGCTCGAGTACGACGGCGGCGACAAGCTCTACGTGCCGGTGTCGCAGCTTGCGGTGATCAGCCGTTACAGCGGCGCGGCGCCCGAAGCTGCGCCGCTGCACAAGCTCGGCAGCGGCCAGTGGGAGAAAGCCCGGCGGCGCGCCGCCGCGCAGGTGCGCGATACCGCGGCGGAACTGTTGAACCTCTACGCCCTGCGCGCCGCGCGCCAGGGCTACGCCTTCCAGCTCAAGCCCCACGACTACGAAGCGTTCCGGGAAGGCTTCCCGTTCGAGGAAACGCCCGACCAGGCGGCGGCCATCCAGGCCGTGATCGGCGACATGCAGGCCGGCAAGCCGATGGACCGGCTGGTGTGCGGCGATGTGGGTTTCGGCAAGACCGAAGTCGCACTGCGTGCCGCTTTCGTCGCCGTCGCGGACGGCAAACAGGTAGCCGCTCTGGTGCCCACCACGCTGCTCGCCGAACAGCATTTCCAGACTTTCTCCGACCGCTTCGCCGACTGGCCGGTGAAGATCGCCGAGCTGTCGCGTTTCCGCTCGGCAAAGGAATCCCGCGCCGCACTCGAAGGCCTGGAGCAAGGCCTCATCGACATTGCCATCGGCACCCACAAGCTGCTCTCCCGCGGCGTGAAGTTCAAGGACCTCGGTCTGGTGATCATCGACGAGGAGCATCGCTTCGGCGTGCGCCAGAAGGAAAAACTGAAGGCGTTGCGCGCCCAGGTGGACGTGTTGACGCTCACCGCCACGCCGATTCCGCGCACGCTGGCTATGGCTCTCGAAGGACTGCGCGATTTCTCGGTCATCGCCACCGCACCGCAGCGGCGCCTGGCGATCAAGACCTTCGTTTCACCCTTGAGCGAGGGCCTGATCCGCGAAGCCGTTTTGCGTGAACTGAAGCGCGGCGGGCAGATTTACTTCCTGCACAACGAGATCGAAACCATTCGCAACATGGAGGCGCGGCTGGCGAAGTTGCTGCCGGAAGCGCGCATCCGTACCGCCCACGGCCAGATGCCGGAACGCGAACTGGAACTGGTGATGCGCGACTTCTACCAGGGACGCTTCAACATGCTGCTGAGCACGACCATCATCGAGACCGGCATCGACGTGCCGACCGCCAACACCATCATCATGAATCGCGCCGACAAGTTCGGCCTGGCGCAACTGCATCAGCTGCGCGGCCGCGTCGGCCGCTCTCATCACCAGGCTTACGCGTATCTGCTGACGCCGGACGAGGATGCGATCGGCTCGCAGGCAAAGAAACGGCTCGAGGCGATCCAGAAGATGGAAGAGCTGGGATCGGGCTTTTATCTCGCCATGCACGACCTGGAGATCCGCGGCGCCGGCGAAGTACTGGGCGAATCGCAGAGCGGCGAAATGCAGGAAGTCGGATTCGCGCTTTACGCTGAAATGCTGAATTCGGCGGTCAAATCGCTGAAGGACGGCAAGGAGCCGGAACTATCGGGCAATTTCAATCTCGGCACCGAGATCAATCTGCACACGCCGGCGCTGCTGCCGGAAGACTATTGCGCCGACATCCACGAACGCCTGGTGCTGTACAAACGCCTCGCCAACTGCGAGACGCCGCAAGAACTGGAAGCGATGCACGAGGAACTGGTGGACCGCTTCGGCTTGCTGCCCGACCCTGCCAAGGTCCTGCTGGAGACGCACAGGCTGCGCATCGCCGCCAAGCCGCTTGGCATCTCCCGTATCGATGCCGGCCCGGAAAGCCTGCTGCTGCAGTTCGTCCCCAACCCGCCGATCGATCCCGCCAAGATCATAGGACTGGTACAGAGTCGCAAGAACTTTAAGTTGAGCGGGCAGGATCGGCTTCGGGTGGAAGCGGCAATGCCGGACGTTGCTGCCCGCGTCACACAGGCACGCGCTGTCCTGAAAGAACTCTACTGACTTTCTGGTCGTCCGCAACCGGCGCGACTTGCGCAGCGACTCGCCTTCTCAGTCCCAGCGATTGTCGCGGACATAGACTTTCCCGTCCTCGACTTTCACCGGAAACGTGGCGGTGGGTTCGTACGCCGGTGGCGAGAGCGCTTCTCCCGTTCTGACACAGAAGCGCGCGCCGTGCCGTGGGCAGACGATTTCGTCGCCCTCGATCGGGCTGCCGCTGGTAAGCACCGTGCCGTCGTGGGTGCACACGTCCTCGATCGCGTAAAACTCGCCGTTGACGTTGAACACCGCCGCCAGCGTGCCATCGAGATCGACCGTCTCGTAGTGACCGGGCTTGATGCTGGCCGCTTCGGCAACAAAAACCCAGTCGGACATGAGAAACCGTGAAGGTCGTGAATATCGTGAATGCCGTAAATGCCGTAACTTCCTTTTAGTGCCCCATTCTCTGGATCGAGCACCATGATGGTTTTACGACATTCACGATATTCACGTCATTCACGATAGTCACGGCAGTTCAGACCGCTACCACTTCCATTTCGGGGTCGACGCGCTTGACCAGGCTTTCTATGCCGGCGAGTGTGCCGGAAATGGAACTGGGGCAACTGCCGCACGCGCCCTGGTAGTGTACTTTCAGCGTGCCGCCTTCCAGGCCGACGACGTAGAGGTCTCCGCCGTCGCCCTGCAGATAAGGCCGCACTTCCTCGTCCAGCAGTTCATTGATCTGGTCGAGCTTGAGCTTCTCGGTCTCAGATAGTTCTGCCGCGCCCTCGCCCTTCGCCAGCCAGGCGGCGGCCTGGGCAAACTCTTCGGATGCCTTTTCGGCAGCCGGCGCCTCGCGGATCGGCCCGGCGACCTGGCGCAGCAACTCCTGCCAGTCGGCCTCGCCGTCCTGGGTCACGGTGATCCAGTTATCGATGTAAAAAACGTTGCTGACGTGAGGGATCGCGAACAGCTTGGAGGCAAGTTCGTCGCGCTGCGCCTGTTCCGCGTTCTCGAAAGAACGCGCCAGACCATTGGTCAGCGGCTCCTTCAGAACGAACTTGCGTGCGTTAGGGTTCGGCGTGTATTCGAGGTCTGCGATTTTTGGCATTGGCTCAGCTTGCGGCGGCAACCGGGTCCTGGTCGCCCTCGGTGGATACAACGGACTCCGAATGCAGCGCCGCGTGCAGCGTGTGCCATGGCAGGATCGCGCATTTCACCCGCGACGGCAGATCGCGCACACCGGCAAAAACCGTGAGCCTGCCGAGGTGGTTCGGCCCGCCGGCGATGTCGAGTTTGCCGGTGGCCATGTCGCGGAACTCGCGGACCAGTTGCTCGGCCTCCGCGACGGTCTTGCCCTTTACGTTGGTGGTCATCATCGACGATGAAGCCTTGCAGATCGCGCAGCCTTCGCCTTCGAAAGCGATGTTCTCGACGCGCTCGTCGTCAAGCTTCAGCGACAGCCAGATGTGATCGCCGCAAAGGGGATTCAGGCCCTCGGCCTTGTGGCTCGCATCGGCGAGCTTGCCCCAGTTGCGCGGCTTCCTGTTGTGATCCAGGATCACTTCCTGATAAAGCTGCTTGGAATCCATATAACCCGGCCTAGCCGAAAATTTTCTGCACTCTGCGAATGCCCGCGACCAGCGCATCCATCTCGGCAAAGGTGTTGTAAAGATAAAACGAGGCGCGCGCCGTCGCCGGGATGCCGAAGCGCTGCATCACCGGTTGGGCGCAATGATGGCCGGTACGCACGGCCACGCCGTCTTCGTTCAGAATGGTGCCGACGTCGTGGGGATGTACGCCCTGCACGGTGAACGACAGGACGGCGGCCTTGTCCCTCGCGGTTCCCACGATGCGCACGCCCTTGAGTTGCGCAAACGCCTCCGTCGCATACGTCAGCAGATCGTGTTCATGCGCGGCAATCCTGTCCAACCCGACGCTTTCCAGGTAATCCACCGTGGCCCCCAGTCCGATGGCGGCGGCGATCGGCGGCGTTCCGGCCTCGAACTTGTAAGGGATGGCGTTGTACGTCGTTTTCTCGAACGTCACCGACAGGATCATGTCGCCGCCGCCCTCGAAGGGCTTCATTTTCTCCAGCAGTTGTGCCTTGCCGTAGAGAATGCCGATGCCGGTCGGTCCGCACATCTTGTGGCCTGAAAAGGCGTAGAAATCGCAGTCCAGGTCCTGCACATCCACTTTCATGTGCGGCACGGCCTGTGCCCCATCCACCAGCACCGGCACGCCGTGGCGGTGCGCGGTGGCGATCATGTCCTTGACCGGGTTGATGGTCCCCAGCGCGTTGGACACATGGGTGACGGCGACGAACCTGGTATTGGCGTTGAACAGCTTCGCGTAGTCATCGAGCAGCAGTTCGCCGGCGTCGTTGCACGGGATCACGCGCAGCCTTGCACCCTTTTCCTCGCACAGCATCTGCCAGGGCACGATATTGGAATGGTGCTCGAGCTGGGACAGAATGATCTCGTCGCCGGCGCCCAGGAACGCCCGCCCGTAACCCTGCATCACCAGGTTCACCGAGTCTGTGGTGCCGCGGGTGTAAATGACTTCGCGTTCCTCCTTCGCGTTGATGAAACGCTGGATCTTGCGGCGCGCACCTTCGTATTCCGCGGTTGCCTTCTCCGACAGAGCGTGAACCGCGCGGTGGATGTTTGAGTGCTCGCTGGTCTGATAGCGCACCAGCCGGTCGATGACCTGCTTGGGCATCTGGCTGCTCGCCGCGTTGTCGAGATACACGAGTGGCTTGCCGTTGACCTCGAGGTTCAGGATCGGGAAGTCCGCACGGATGCGACCGACGTCGAGCGCGCCGGCCGGCTTTACCGCCTGTAGTACAGTTCTTGCAGAAGTCATGGTCAGGATTTGATCCGCGTTTGTTCGAGAACGTGGTTTTCCAGCCGCTCCACCAGGGATTTCACCGGTATGCGCTCGATGATCTCGGCGGCAAACGCGTACGTCAGCAGATTGCGCGCAGTGGCATCCGACAGGCCGCGGCTCTTCAGATAAAACAACTCATCGGCCTCGATCTGGCCGACGGTAGCGCCGTGCGCGCACTTGACGTCGTCGGCAAATATCTCCAGTTGCGGCTTGGTATCCACGTGCGCCTTGTCGGACAGCAGCAGGTTGCGTGATTGCTGCCCCGCATCGGTCTGCTGCGCGTTCCGGCGCACCAAAATCTTGCCGTTGAACACCGCGTGTGCGCCGCCGCCGACCACGGTCTTGTGCACTTGCCGGCTGTTTCCGTGCGCATGCGCATGGTCGATCAGGCTGTTGGTGTCGGCCAACTGGCGCCCGCCGATCAGCGCCAGGCCGTCGATCGAGAATTCGGTTCCCTCGCCCGCCTGTATCACGTGGAGATTGTGGCGGGAAATGCGCGCACCCAATGCGACCGACCAGTTGGAATAACGGCCGTCGCGCGCAACCTGTACCGAGGTCCTGGCGATGTGAAATGCCGCCTGCGCCTCGCGCTGCAGCTTGACGTGCGCAACATGCGCATTCTCACCCACGGCAATTTCGGTGACCGCGTCGGTAAAGTAACCCCCGTCGGCAAAGCCCACGAAATCCTCGATCAGCGTGCACTGCGCACCCGGTTCCGCGATCACCAGGACCCTCGGATACGCGGCGCCATCCTTGCGGGTGGCGATGAACGACAGATGAATTGGTGCGATGCAGTTGCGGTCGCGCCCGACGTGGATCAATGCGCCGTCGTGCAGGAAAGCCGTATTCACCGCGGCGAAAGCATCCTGTCCTGTTCCCGCAAGCGTGCCGAGCCTGGACTCGACCAGTCGGCCATGCGCCGCAAGCGCATCCGGAAGATTGGCGACGAGAACGCCGTCTGCAGGCACGATGCGCGACAGCGCAGCCAAAAAATGACCGTCCACGAAAGTCAGCCGCGTCGCCGCTTCCGGGATCTCGAAGCGGCCGAATTCGGCCGCCGAAACTTCGCCCGGCTGCGCCGATGGCCGGTACGGGGCCTTGTACAGCGGTGAAAGGTCGGTGAAGCGCCAATCCTCGTCGCGCGTGGTCGGCACGGTGAGCGCATTGGCACGCTCCACCGCCTGGGCGCGCAGCGCCTTCAACCAGCCTGCGCGGGCCTCGGGCACCACATCCCGACCGTGTAACAGGCTGTCGAGATAGTTGCTGCCGGTTTCGGTATTCATGCGATCAGACTCACGCGGCTGCCCTTGCGACCCAGTCGTAGCCGCGGGCTTCGAGCTCGAGCGCGAGCGACTTGTCGCCGGTCCTGATGATCCGCCCGCCTTCCATGACGTGCACGTAATCCGGCACGATGTAGTTGAGCATGCGCTGGTAATGCGTCACCAGCACGATGCCGTTTTCAGGGGTATGCAGCTTGTTGATGCCGTTCGCCACCACCCGTAACGCGTCGATGTCCAGGCCCGAATCGGTCTCGTCCAGCACAGCGAGCTTCGGTTCCAGAAGCGCCATCTGCAGGATCTCGTTGCGCTTTTTCTCGCCGCCGGAAAAGCCGGCGTTCAGGCTGCGCCCGAGGAAAGACGGATCGATATCCAGCAATTTCATTTTCCCGCGCACGAGATCGTCGAACTCGAGCGGATCCAGCTCTTCCTTCCCGCCCGTACCCTGCACAGTGTTGTAGGCCAGGCGCAGGAAAGCGCTGTTGGTGACACCCGGCACCTCGATCGGATACTGGAAGCCGAGGAACAGACCGGCGCGGGCACGCTCTTCCGGCGCCAGTTCGAGCAGGTTCCTGCCTTCGAACAGCACGTCGCCGCCGGTCACTTCATACGACGGATGCCCGCTCAGTACTTTCGCGAACGTGCTCTTGCCCGAGCCGTTCGGTCCCATGATCGCGTGCACTTCACCGGCACGCACAGTCAGATCGATTCCCTTGAGGATGTTGCGATCGCCGATTTTTGCGGTGAGGCCGCGGACCTCCAGCAGCTCGGGGGCGTTTTCCCTGATCATCCGACACTTCCTTCAAGCTTGAGTCCGAGGAGCTTGGTCGCCTCGACCGCGAACTCCATCGGCAGTTGCACGAACACGTCCTGCACGAATCCATTGATGATCATCGACACCGCTTCCTCGTTACCGATGCCGCGGCTGGCAAAATAAAAGAGCTGTTCCTCGCCGATCTTCGAAGTCGAGGCTTCGTGCTCCACTTTCGCCGAGTTGTTGTTGACCTGGATGTACGGGAAGGTGTTCGCCCCGCAGCGGTCGCCGATCAGCATCGAGTCGCATTGCGAGAAGTTGCGCGCACCCTCGGCCTTGGCGCCGATTTTCACCAGCCCGCGGTAGCTGTTGTTCGAAACCCCGGCGGAAATGCCCTTGGAAATGATCTTGCTGCGGGTGTTCCTGCCGATATGGATCATCTTGGTCCCGGTATCGGCCTGCTGGTGGTGGTTGGTCAGCGCCACCGAATAGAATTCGCCGGCCGAGTTGTCGCCCAGCAGCACACAGGACGGATACTTCCAGGTGATCGCCGAGCCGGTCTCGACCTGGGTCCAGGAAATCTTCGAGTTCGCTCCCTTGCACAGACCGCGCTTGGTGACGAAATTGTAAATGCCGCCCTTGCCGTTCTCGTCTCCCGCGTACCAGTTCTGCACTGTCGAATACTTGATCTCGGCATCGTCCAGCGCAACCAGTTCCACCACCGCCGCGTGCAGCTGGTTGGTGTCGAATTTCGGCGCGGTGCAGCCCTCGAGGTAGGACACGTAAGCGCCCTCCTCCGCGATGATCAGCGTGCGCTCGAACTGGCCCGACTCCTGGGTATTGATGCGGAAGTATGTGGACAGATCCATCGGGCAACGCACGCCCCTGGGGATGTAACAGAACGAGCCGTCGGTGAACACCGCGGAATTGAGCGCGGCGTAGAAATTGTCGCCGGTCGGCACCACGGACCCGAGATACTTCTTCACCAGCTCGGGATGGTCTTTGACCGCCTCGGAAAAGGAACAGAAGATGACGCCGACTTCGGCCAGCTTCTTCTTGTACGTTGTGGCGACCGACACGCTGTCGAAAATCACATCCACCGCGACACCGGCGAGCGTCTTGCGCTCGTGCATCGGCACGCCCAGCTTCTCGAAGGTGCGCAGCAGCTCCGGATCCACTTCGTCCATGGACGCGAGTTTCTTCGGCTTCGGCGCGGAGAAATAGCTGATGTCCTGGAAGTCGATTTTCGGGTACTTGACATTCGGCCAGGTCGGTTCCTGCATCGTCAGCCAGTGCCGGTACGACTTCAGGCGAAACTCGAGCAGCCATTCGGGTTCGCCTTTTTTTGCCGAAATCAGGCGGATGACGTCCTCGTTCAGACCCTTCGGCACGACATCCGACTCGATGTCGGAAACGAACCCGTGCTTGTAGGGTTGATTGACCAGGTTCTGGATGACTGCGCTCACAAACCGCTCCCGATGAACCGTTATTGTCGTCAGGCGACGCTGAAGCTTTCGCCGCAGCCGCACATCGCCTTCGCCTTGGGGTTCTCGACCTTGAAGGACTCGTTGAGCCCTTCGCGCGCATAGTCGAGCACTGCGCCGTCCACGAACTCCAGGCTGTCCTTGTCCACCACCACTGTGACGTCGTGGGACTGGAACAATTGGTCGTCGGCGTTGACTTCCTGCGCGTAGTCGAAGGTATAGGCAAAGCCCGAGCAACCGACTTTCCTGACGCCGAAGCGAAGGCCCACGCCGCCTCTCTTTGCCAGCGCACCGCGGATATGCTTCGCCGCGTTTTCCGTAACAGTAATTGCCATGATCAATTCACCCTTTACTGATTGCCGAATTCAAACCGCGATTGCCGTCAGGCGCCGCAGCCGGTTGAGCACCGCGGACAACGCCTGTAGAAAATCCTCGACCTGCCCTGCGGTGTTGCGTACCCCGAAGCTCACCCGCACGGCACCGCGCGCCAGTTCCGGCGCCACTCCCATCGCCAGCAGCGTCGCGCTGGGTTCGGTGCTGGTGCTGGAGCAGGCGGAGCCGCTCGCCACCGCGAAGCCGGCCTTGTCCAGCTCGATCACCAGGGTTTCGCCGTCGATGTCGGGGAAGGCGAAGTACGTGGTATTCGGAATGCGCGGCGCGCCCTGGCCGAATATCACCGCACCCAATGCCGATACGCCTTGATCCGCGCGGCCGCGCAGCGCCTGCAAATGGCCCGAGATTTTATCCATTCGCTCTTGCGCGAGTTCGCAGGCGGCGCCGAAGCCGACGATCGCCGGCACGTTCTCGGTGCCGGAGCGCAGTCCCATTTCATGGCCGCCGCCGTGGATGATCGGCTTCAGTTCCAGCCGCTTGTCCACCACCAGCGCGCCGGCACCCTTCGGGCCGTAGATCTTGTGCGCCGAAATCGTCATCGCGTGCACGCCCAGCGCTTCGAAATCCACCGGGATCTTGCCCAGCGCCTGCACCGCGTCGGTATGCATCCAGGCGCGCTTCCCGCGCGCTTTCGCGGCGATTTCCGCCACCGGCTGGATCACGCCGGTCTCGTTATTGGCCAGCATGACCGACACCAGCCCGGTGGCATCAGTGAGTGCCGCGTCCACATCGGCGAGATCGACCAGCCCATTGGGCCGGACTGCAAGCTTGCGCAGCTTCCAACCTTGGCGCGCCAGGTCCTGCGCCGGCTTCGCCACGCAGGGATGCTCGATGCCGCTGACCACAACCTGAGTGGGCTTCAGATACGCCGCCGCACCCTTGATGAACAGATTGTTCGCTTCGGTTCCGCCGGACACGAATACCACCTGCAAGGCTTGCACGTTCACCAGTCTTGCGACCTGCTCGCGCGCCCGGTTCACCGCCTTGCGCGCACGAGTGCCGAATTCGTGGCGGCTGGAGGCGTTGCCGTATTCCCCTTTGAGGAAGGGCAGCATGGCCTCGAGCACGCGCTCGTCGGGGGCCGTGGTGGAGTTATGGTCGAAATAGACGTGCATCGCGTTCAGTTCAGACCGGAGCCGGTTCTTTCGGCTTAGCCAGGTTCTGGCGGTTGTCGTGCATTTCCATGACCGCAACGTCGGAGGACTTCTTCGTTTGCTTCGCCACCAGCTCGGATAACTTCACCGCGCCCAGGTAATCGAAGATGTGCTTGTTGAGGTCGGCCCACAGATCGTGGGTGATGCACTTCTGCTCATCCTTGCAGTTTTCCTTGCCGCCGCATTGGGTCGCATCGATGGGTTCATCCACCGCGACGATGATGTCGGCCACCGAAACTTCCGGGGTCGGCCGCGCCAGGTTGTAGCCGCCGCCCGGACCACGCACGCTGGACACCAGCCCCTGCCGGCGCAGCTTGCCGAACAACTGTTCGAGGTAGGACAGCGAAATCTTCTGCCTGTCGCTGATGTCCGCCAGCGTCACCGGACCCTCTCCGCTGCGCATCGCCAGATCGATCATGGCGGTTACTGCAAAACGCCCTTTGGTCGTGAGTCGCATGGTTGCCTCTGCTCAATAATTCATAAAAACAGCAGCTTATAAATCCTACTAACGTGCTCAAGTATACTGAAACCCGAGCGCTTTAGTCAACAATTCGGTTCAGGTAGGCGGGATCGAACTTGTCCGCGGTGGCACGGGCGTCCTCGACCTTGACGCCCATGCGGGCAAGCTGCTCCAGGATGTACTCGATGCGCCTGTCCGCGGACACGGTGTGGTCGATCAGGCCGTGGATCGCCTTCACCACCGGATCGTTCATGTCCGGGCCGATACCGTAAGCAGAAAACCCCATCTTTTCAGCGGTCTGCTCGCGCGCGGTCATGGTTTCGTCGTCCAGGATCCGCGCCGGGATACCGATCGCGGTCGCGCGCGCCGGCACATCCTTCACCACCACCGCATTCGAGCCGACCTTGGCGCCGTCGCCGATCGTGACCGGGCCAAGAATCTTGGCGCCTGCTCCCACCACCACCCCGTTGCCGAGCGTGGGATGGCGCTTGCCCTTGTTCCACGAGGTGCCGCCCAGCGTGACACCGTGATAGAGCGTGCAATCGTCTCCGATCAGCGCGGTCTCGCCGATCACCACACCCATGCCGTGGTCGATGAAAAAGCGTCGTCCGATGGTCGCGCCAGGGTGGATTTCAATGCCGGTCAGCCAGCGCCCGATGTGGGAAACGAAACGCGCCAGCCACTTCAGGCCCCAGCCCCACAGCCGATGCGCAAGCCGATGGAACAGCAGCGCGTGAAAACCCGGATAGCAGGTGACGACCTCCCAGGCCGAACGCGCCGCCGGGTCCCGTTCGAATACCACGCATATCTCTTCACGAATTCGGTTGAACATAGGGGAAACCTTCGACGTTTCAGGTATTTTCATAATTATGACTTATTTGGTCAACTATTCGTTCCCGCCGCCCATACGCTCCCGAACCGCGCGCAGGAATCCGCGGAGGATGTTTACTTCCTCCTTTTCCGGGCGCGAGCGGGCAAAAAGCCGGCGCATGCGCTGCATCAGGCGCTTCGGCTGCTGCGGGTCGAGAAATCCGCTGGCATGGAAGACCTCCTCGAGCTGGCGGTAGAAGCCCTCGACTTCGTCGTGGGTCGCCGCCCCTGAACTTGGTGGCGGACGCGGCGCTGTACCGTTCGCGCTCATGCGCAGTTCGTACGCAAATACCTGCACCGCCTGCGCCAGGTTCAGCGAGGCATATTCGGGATTGGCCGGGATCGCCGCGATCAGCTGGCACTTGTTGACATCGCGAACGGTAAGCCCGGTCCGTTCAGGACCGAAGACCAACGCCACTTCGCCGTGTGAGGCGTCCTGCACCAGGCGTTTGCAGGCCTCGCGGCAAACCACAACTTCGTGCGTGAGGTCGCGATGACGCGAGGTCGAAGCCACCGCCAGCATCGTCCCCGCGAGTGCCTCGTCGAGGCTGTCGCAAACGACGGCTGCGCGCAGTACATCGAGCGCACCGGAAGCAAAAGCTTCCGCGTCGGCATGGGGAAAGTGCTTCGGTTTGACGAGGACCAGTCGCGACAGACCCATCGTCTTCATCGCGCGAGCGGCTGCGCCGATGTTGCCAGGGTGGCTGGTCTCGCAGAGCACGACCCGCACCCGGTCAAGTGCGGCTGGAGTCATCATCGAATAGAATTGCGGCTTCGTTCTTTACCAGCGCCCCACTCCTCATGCATCCGATGCTCAACATCGCGGTGAAAGCCGCACGCCGTGCCGGCGGCATCATCAACCGCGCATCCCAGAACCTCGACGTTCTGACTATCAAGCACAAAAGCCTGAACGACCTGGTCTCCGAAGTGGATCGGGCATCGGAAGAAGCCATCATCGACGTCATCCGAAGCGCTTATCCGGACCATGCAATTTTAGCAGAGGAAAGCGGCGCTTCCGGGGATTCGGAAAACGTCTGGATCATCGATCCGCTGGACGGCACCACCAACTTCCTGCACGGCTTTCCGCAGTACTGCGTATCCATCGGCATGCTGCACAAGGGGGTGCCGACCCACGGCGTGATCTTCGATCCGACCCGCAATGATCTCTACACCGCCTCGCGCGGCCGCGGCGCGCATCTCAACGACAAGCGGCTGCGGGTATCCAGGCGCGACAAGCTGATCGACGGCCTGATCGGCACCGGCTTTCCGTTCCGCATGTTCGACTATCTGGACGCCTACAACGCGATGCTCAAGGACATGATGACCAAGTGTGCCGGCGTGCGCCGGCCGGGCGCGGCCGCCCTCGACCTGGCCGCAGTCGCGGCCGGGCGTTTCGACGGCTTCTGGGAAATCGGGCTCTCTCCGTGGGATATGGCGGCAGGAGTACTCATGATCACCGAGTCCGGCGGTCTGGTCGGTGACTTCGAGGGCAACGACAAATTCATGGAGCGCGGGCAGATCGTCGCCGGCAACCCGAAGATCTTCAGCCAGATCCTGCACGTGCTCCAGCCTCACGTGACTGCGAAGATGAAGGCCTGAACCGCCACGACGCCAGGAAGATCGAGCTCAAACCCACGCTTCTGTAGCAGGCGAAGAAGACTCCGGAGACCTGGCGTTCGCGATACCAGGACGACTTGCCGCGCGCACTGGGCGAATGGCACGCCATCCTCCAACGGCCATCGCCGGAGATCGCTCACTTCATTACAGATTTGGGAGAACGTGCTACGCGGCTGCGGCAGTCCACACCATTTGCGGGCGTGCTCACCACCGACGAGCGGGAACGGGTGTATGCGGCGTTCCGGCCTTGAACACCTGATCCGCGCCGCAGGGCGTATCGCCGACGAGCACGAGTTGGTGATCATCGGCAGCCAGGCCATTCTCGGCCAGTTTCCATACGCATCGAGAACCAGAATTGTTGATATTCACTGCAAGTCGACCCTGTTTTTCATTTCGGGCAGATCAACCTTATGCGTTGATACTCCGCTGCGTAGCCAAGCGATTGGGGTCCTCTAATGTGGGTCACTTGCCGACAAAAATGCGGGTCAGCTGGCAGTGGAAATCAACAGGGCAGCGATCTGCTGGTCCTGGGGACCGGCCAGTACGACAATCTGCGCTTGTCCCCCGAAGCTGCGGAATTTTTCGCGCGCAAAGGCTGTGAGGTTCACAATCCTTCGTCGAATCATGACAGGCAGATGCGCTGGTCGAGCGCGAGAAGGAGCAGCGCCTGCGCGCGGCGGGCAACATTCGTTTGCTACGCCCTGCCCTCAGATTCGCCCAAATTCCTTGAGAAGATCCTCGACGGTCTTGCCTTTGGCAACCCATTCGCGCGTGGTCTGCTCGCGCGCTGCTTGTTCGCTGGCAGCCTTCAAGACAATCGCGGCGTCGGCCAACCGTACCACGGTGACGCCGATTTCATCGGCGATGACGAGATCGCCAGGATGGACCGTTAATCCTCCGCAGCAGATCGGAACATTGATGGACAGCTCCTCTTTGCGTCCCGAGAACATGGTGTGCGTCCCGCGCGGCGTGATCGCCCGCGTCCAGATGGGAAAGCCAATGTCGCGCAGTTCATCGGTGTCCCGGCCGGCGCCGTCAATCACCATCCCGCGGATGCCGCGGTTCTTGGCCAGGCCGCCCATGAGGCCGCCGCAGACCGATGTCTCGGTGTCGCCCCCGGCGTCGACGACGATGATGTCGCCGGGCTGGGCCATCTCCAGGGCTTTCAGGGGGTCTACCAGGTCGCCCTGGGAGAGCTGGACCGTGAGGGCCTGCCCCACGGCCTTCGCCAGAAAAGCAGGCTTGATGCCACTGTGCATCACGCCCTGACGATACTGCGCATCGGCGAAGACGCAGGAGGCGCTGTAGCACTTCGCCACTTCGGTGAACGCGTCGACCAGATCCGGCCGACGCTGGAAATCGAGAAACTCCTTTAGCATCTCGCTACTCCTTGGCTGAATGATCGTGCTGAAACCGCGGGCTCACGGAAGCGACCATGAGCCGTCCGCCAGGCGCACCCGGTTGACTGGATTGACCGGCCTCTGGCCGGTCAGCACGCGGGCGACTTCGCTCGCGGCCACCTCTCTCGCCATGTGGATCGATTCCTCCGAGTAATACGCGGAGTGCGGCGTGACGATCACATTGTCCAGGGTAAAGAGCGGGTTGTCCTGGGGTGACCAATGGCGCTGCTTCGCCGGCTCCTCTTCGACGTCGTCGAGTCCGGCCGCTGCGATCCATCCCTCCCGTAGTGCCTGGTAGAGCGCTGCATTGTCGACTTCGGGACCGCGGGCTGTGTTGATGAGGATCGCGCTACGCTTCATGCGCTTCAGCTCCGCCTCACCGATGAAATGGTGCGTTTCCGCGGTCAACGGCGCCTGCAGGACGAGGTAGTCGGACTGCTCGATCAGACGATCCTTGTCGACGCGCGTAACGCCATACTGGGTGAATATGGCGTCCTCGACATACGGATCGGAAGCGATCACCTGCAACCCGAACCCCGGAGCGCGCGAGGCGATGGCCCGGGCGATCCTGCCCAGCGCAAGCATTCCCAGGACGCGACCGCGCAGCCGGTAGGCTGGGCGTCCGGCCTTCCAGTTCCACACGCCAGCATGGCTCGCCCGATTGTAGTCCAGCAACCGGCGCGCCAGGGCCAGGATCAAGGCCATCACGTGATCGGCGACTTCCTCGGTGCAGTAATCGCGCACGTTGGTCACCAGGATACCGCGCACGGTTGCCGCCTCGACATCGACGTTATCGACGCCGATGCCATACCGCGCGATGACGCGGCAGCGCGACATCGCCGCGATGGTCCTGGCGCCAACGTGCGCATATTGATTCATCACGGCATCGCAGTCGTGCGCCTCGACAATCAGGTCATCCTCCGATTTCGCCTGCATCGCCACCAGCCGCAGTCCCGCAGCTTCGAGGATTTTGCGCTCCACGTCGACATCGCCGAAGTCGTAGTCGGCAATGACCACTTTCGGACGATCCATCATCGTTCCTCGCGAAAGTCCGTTGCGCAGTGCTCGATAACCGCTCTCGGATGAATCTAACTGTAGGCGCCCGCCGAATACGTCAGCTCATATGAATGCGAGTAGATCTCGATGATGTTCCCCCACGGGTCCTCGCAATAGACCATGCGATACGGCTTCTGTCCCGGATAGTAGTGGCGGACCGGCATGCGCTGCTTGCCGCCGTTTTGGACGATCTTCCTGGCAAGGTCCTCGATGTCGGGATCGGTGATGCAGAAGTGGAAGATGCCGGTCTTCCAGTATTCGAGATTGTTCTCCGGTTTGACATTTTTCGGGAACTCGAAGATCTCGATTCCGACCCGGTCGACGGTCGCCAGATGGCAGATGCGAAAGCTGGTCCAGTCGGGACCAAAGACGTCCGTGCACATGATGCCGATCGCGCTCTCGTCCTTCGTGATGGTGGTCGGCTTCATGATCGGATAGAGGCCGAGCACCTCGGTATACCACTTGAAAGCAGCATCGACATCGGGCACCGAAAGGCCGATGTGGTTGAACGCGCGTGGATAGGTCATGGCTTTTCTCCTTTTCTTGTGGCCGTGTGCTCAGCCGGTCCGCCCACCCGGCGAAACCCGACGAGCCGGCCGAACTCGCCGCGCCACATGTCGATTCCGACCGCCAGCACGATGATCACGCCGATCACGACGTTCTGTGTCGAGGTGGGAACTGCGTTGAGGTTCAGGCCGTTCTGGACGATGGTGATGGTGAGTGCCCCAAACAGCGTCGCCAGGACGGCGCCGCGCCCACCCACCAGACTCGCGCCCCCGATCACCGCCGCGGCGATCGCCTGCAACTCGAGACCGGCGCCGTAATTGGGCGAACCCGAGTTGAGGCGGGCCGCCATCAGGACCGCGCCCACCGCGGCCATGAAACCGGCGATCACGAATGCGTAAAGCTGGGTGCGGCGCACATTGATGCCGGACAGATGCGCAGCGTTTGCATTGCCGCCCACGGCGTAGATCGAGCGTCCAAGGCGCGTATACCGCATCAGCCAAT
>JBGQGT010000003.1:0-20380 GCA_041497595.1 Gammaproteobacteria bacterium | reverse complement strand
GTTGCCCGAGGCACACTTCGCGGTGGCGCAGGCGGCGCTGGCGGCCAATAAGTATGATGCGGCGCTGGCGGAAATCCGCGAAGCGTTGCGCATCAGGCCGGACTGGGAGGCGGCGGCGCTGTTCCAGGCCCAGGCGCTGACCAGCGAGTCGCGCGCCAAGTCGCTCGACTACATGAAGGGTTTCCTCGCCGCCAATCCGAATGCGCAGGAAGTACGCCTGAATTATGCCCGCCAGCTGATCGGCGAAAAGAAGTTCTCCGAGGCGCGCGCCCAGTTCCAGCAACTGCTCGACGACAATCCGCAAAATCCCGACATCGCGGTGACGGTGGCGCTGCTGTCGGTGCAGATTAACGACCTGGACGCGGCGGAACTGCAGTTGAAGCGGGTGCTGGACTTGAATTACAAGGACCCCGACAGCGTGCGTTTCCACCTCGGGCAGATCAACGAGGAGCGCAAGCGCTTCGACGAGGCGGCCCGATGGTACCTTGCGGTCGAAGGAGGAGAGCAGTTCGTGATGGCGCATGCGCGCTATGCGTTAATGCTGGCACGGCAGGAGCGCGTGGCTGAAGCACGCGCCCATCTGCAGAGTCTGCGAGCTCAGAATGAAGCGCAGCGCGTGCAGATCGTGCAGGCCGAGGCGCAACTGATGCGCGAAGCGAAAGCCTACAAGGAATCGTTCGACATCCTCAAGACCGCGCTTGATGCCCATGCGGACAATCCGGATCTGCTCTACGACATCGCCCTGGCGGCGGAGAAGCTCGACCGCCTCGACGTGGTGGAGACCAGCCTGCGGCGGTTGATCGCGCTCAAGCCGGACCACGCGCAGGCCTACAACGCGCTCGGCTACACGCTGGCGGACCGCACCGATCGGCTCACGGAGGCGCGCGACTACATCGAGAAGGCGCTTAAACTTTCGCCAGAGGACCCGTTCATTCTCGACAGCATGGGCTGGGTGCATTATCGCCTCGGCAATCATGCCGAAGGACTTCAATACCTGCAGCGCGCGTTCAACCAGCGTCCCGACCCCGAGATCGCCGCGCACCTGGGTGAAGTACTGTGGGTGAAAGGCAATAAGGACGAGGCCGAAAAGGTCTGGCGCGACTCGCTGCGCGACAACCCCGGTAACGAAGAGCTGCAGAAGGTCATCAAGAAATTTCTGCCCTGAGGCGCATCGGTGCCTCTTCCCTTTCGTCTGTTCGCGACCGGTATCGTCCTCGCTGTCGTGGCCGGCTGCGCGGCCCCGCGCGCGCCGCAGGCGCTGCCGGCCTCCAATGCCGGCATCGACACGTTCTCCCTCACTGGCCGCGTCGCGGTCAAGCTGGAACAACGCGGCTACTCGGCCAAGTTGAGCTGGCGGCATGCAGCTGCCGGCGATCGGCTGCGCCTGTTGTCCCCGGTCGGCTCGGTGATCGCCGAACTCGAAGCCGATGCGTCCGGTGCAATGCTGACGACGGGAGACAAGAAGGTGTATCGCTCCAGCGACGTGCAGGCGCTGACCCGTGAGGTATTGGGCTGGGACCTGCCGCTCGAAGGCCTGCAGCACTGGGTGGTCGGACGCGTCGAGCCGGAGCTTCCGGTGCAGGCCGAGGAGCGCGACGCGCGCGGCCGGCTGACCAGGCTCACACAGAACGATTGGCGCATCACCTTTCTTGCCTACGCCGGGGATAGCGCGCTGCCGGCGCGCATGGCGCTCGCGTACGACCGTCTCAGCCTGCGGCTGATCATCGATCGCTGGGACCTGACTGAATGAACCGCGCCATTGGTTCCGGCGCGGCTGGCGCCACTGCTACGTCTGATGCAGCAAGCGCCGTGGGAGCTCGGTATGCCGCGCCGGCCAAGCTCAACTTGTTCCTGCACGTGGTCGGGCGGCGTGCGGACGGCTATCACTTGCTGCAGACTGCGTTCCGCTTCATCGACTACGGCGACGAGCTGGGATTCTCGGTGCGAGACGACGGCGTGGTGCGCAGAGTCAGCGAGCTTGCGGGCGTGCCCGCCGAGGCCGACCTGTGCGTGCGTGCGGCACGGCTGCTCAAGTACCGCGCCAGGTCCCGCCTCGGCGTGGATATCGAGCTGGTCAAGAGTCTGCCCATCAGCGGCGGCCTGGGCGGCGGCAGTTCCGATGCCGCGACCACGCTCATCGTGTTGAACCGGTTGTGGCAAACCGGGCTCGCGCGCGCGCGACTTCAGGAATTGGCGCTGGAACTGGGCGCGGACGTTCCGGTGTTCGTGTTCGGGCGCAGCGCCTTTGCCGAAGGGGTTGGCGAGCGCCTCGCCGTGCTCCAGCTGCCGCCTGCCTGGTACCTGGTTCTGGTGCCGGAAACGGCTGTTTCCACTGTGGAAATCTTCTCGGCGCCTGAATTGACACGTAATACGAATGCAATCACAATAGCCGCCTTTTCGGTCGGCCAGGGTCGCAATGATCTCGAGCCGGTGGTGTGCCGGCGCTATCCGCAAGTGGCCCGTCATCTCGAGTGGTTGCGCCAGTACGGCGATGCCCGCATGACCGGATCCGGGGCCTGCGTGTTCTGCGGGTTCGAAACCGAGGCGCAAGCTCAGCAGGTCCTGTCGGAGTTGCCGGCGGACATGCGGGGATTCGTGGCGCGCGGACTGGACCGGCACCCTCTGTGGTCGGAGGGCAATTAGGATTCTTGGGGAGTCGCCAAGTGGTAAGGCACCGGATTTTGATTCCGGCATTCGTAGGTTCGATCCCTACCTCCCCAGCCAGTCTGGAGACTAGTCGCTTGAGACTGAGGACTAGCAAGCGCCAGCCGCCGGAGTATTTGCGGCGCATGTTGTTTTGCCGCCGTGAGGGTTTGTTTTTTTCTAGTCTCCAGTTTCTAGTTTCCAGTCTCTAGAATGGCCTACGACAGCTTGATGGTGTTTACCGGCAACGCGAATCCCAAGCTTGCCGAAGACGTCGTCAGACACCTCAACATCCCGCTCGGGCGCGCCACCGTGGGTCGCTTCAGCGATGGCGAGGTCATGGTGGAGCTGCTGGAAAACGTGCGCGGCAAGGATGTATTCGTGCTGCAGTCGATCTGCACGCCGACCAACGACAGCCTGATGGAAGTGATGCTGATGGTGGATGCGCTGAAGCGCTCCTCGGCCGAGCGCATTACCGCGGCAAGTCCCTACCTCGGCTACTCGCGGCAGGACCGGCGCCCGCGCTCGGCGCGGGTGGCGATCAGCGCCAAGGTGGTGGCCAACATGCTGGTGGTGGCGGGTGTGGACCGGCTGCTGACGATGGATCTGCATGCGGACCAGATCCAGGGGTTTTTCGACATCCCCGTGGACAACATCTACTCGGCGCCGATTCTGCTGGGCGACATCTGGAAGCGCGGCTATCAGGATCTGGTGGTGGTCTCGCCCGATGTCGGCGGCGTGGTGCGCGCCCGTGCGCTGGCAAAGCGGCTGGAATCGGACCTTGCCATCATCGACAAGCGTCGTCCGCGTCCCAACGTGGCGACGGTGATGAACATCATCGGCGACGTGGCGGACCGCACCTGCGTCATCATGGACGACATGGTGGACACCGCGAATACGCTGTGTGAAGCGGCGTTGGCGCTGAAAGAGGCGGGCGCGGTGAAGGTGCTGGCTTACTGTACCCACCCGGTATTGTCGGGCAAGGCGATCGAGCGCATCGAGAATTCGGTTCTGGACGAGGTGGTGGTGACCGATACCATCCCGTTGCGCGAGGAGGCGAGGCGCTGCAAACGCATCCGCCAGTTGAGCATCGCGGCGCTGCTGGCCGAGACGATGCTGCGAATCAGCAACGAGGACTCGGTGTCCTCTCTGTTCATGGAATGATTTAGCACCATTTTTCACCGCAAAGGTGCAAAGAGCGCCAAGGAAACGCAAAGAGCCGAACGGGGGTAACTGCAAACGGAATCTTATCTCCGGGCAACTATTCGGCAGGGATCATTCAAGATTTCAGATTATTTGTTTCCTGATTTTCTTTGCGCTCTTTGCGCCTTTGCGGTGAGGGTTTTGGAGTTTGGTGTTTTTACGATAGCGTCATCTGGTCGCGGATGGCGTCAACTTTGGGAGAGCAACATGGCAAAGATCGAAGTCAATGCGATGTCCCGCTCGCTGCAGGGAACGGGTGCGAGCCGCCGTCTGCGCAGAACGGGCAAGGTGCCGGGAATCGTCTATGGAGGCGAGCAACCGGTGCAGAACATCGAGCTGGATCACAATTCGCTGTTCCACCAGCTCAAGCAGGAGGCCTTCCACGCCTCGATTCTGAGCATGAGCCTGGACGGCAAGAAGGACCGCGTGCTGTTGCGCGACGTGCAGATGCATCCGTGGAAGCAACAGGTGCTGCATGTCGATTTCCAGCGTGTTTCGGCCAACAAGACGATCCACATGAAGGTGCCGTTGCACTTCATCAACGCCGACATCGCCCCGGGAGTCAAGACCGGGGGCGGTATCGTCAGCCACGTGATGAACGAAATCGACATCAACTGCCTGCCGGACGAACTGCCCGAATTCGTCGAAGTCGATTTGCAGCATCTGGAACTCGGCCACTCGGTGCACCTGGCCGATGTGAAGCTGCCCAAGGGTGTGGATTCGACGCAACTGGTGCGCGGCGACAATGCCGTGGTCGCGACCGTGCAGATACCGCGTGCGCTGGTCGAGGCGGTGCCTGAAGTCGCTCCTGCCGCCGAGGCTGCCGCAGTGGAAGGCGCACCCGCCGCCGATGCCGCAGCGGCTCCGGGCGCTGCTCCGGGCGCTGCTCCGGCCACTGCGGGCGCCAAGAAGGAGCCCGAAAAGAAGGAAGGCGACAAGGGCGCCAAGAAGTAGTTTTCTTCTTCCTGGCTGTACGGCCCGCCCGTCTGTGCGTCCGGCGGGCCGTTTCATTTTCCGGGATCGCCGACAAACAACATGAAGCTCGTCGTAGGACTGGGAAATCCGGGACGCGAACATGACGGCACCCGCCATAACGCCGGTTTCTGGTGGGTCGACCGTGTGGCCGCGCGCGGCCACGTCCAGCTTCGGCAGGAAGCGCGTTTTCACGGCCAGGCCGCAAAGGTGGCCGAGGCCGGCCGCGAGTGCTGGTTGCTCAAGCCCAATACCTTCATGAACCTGAGCGGTCACGCGGTGCAGGCGCTCACCCAGTTCTACAAGATCGCGCCCGCGGAGGTACTGGTGGTGCACGACGATCTTGACCTGCCGCCGGGCGCGGTCAAGCTCAAGAAGGGTGGCGGCGTGGCCGGGCACAACGGTTTGAAGGATGTCGCCGCGCATCTGGGGCCGGATTTCTGGCGGTTGCGCATCGGCATCGGCCATCCCGGCGATCGCGGACAGGTGTCGAACTACGTATTGAACGCGCCGCGCAAGGACGAACTGCCGCTGATTCAGGAGGCGATCGAGCGCAGTCTGGAACTGTGGCCGCTGCTGTTGGAAGGCAAGACCGAAGCGGCGATGCTCAAATTGCATACCAAGGCGTGATGAGCAATGAGTAATGGGAAATGAGCAAACAGCCACAGTTCCCATTGCCCATCTCTCATAACCCATTGCCATGTCATTAAAGTGCGGAATCGTCGGACTGCCCAACGTCGGCAAGTCCACGCTGTTCAACGCGCTCACCAAGGCCGGGATCGCGGCGGAGAACTATCCGTTTTGCACCGTCGAGCCGAACGTCGGCATCGTCGAAGTGCCGGATTCCCGGCTGGCGCAGCTCGCCGCCATCGCCAAGCCGCAGAAAGTGGTTCCCGCGATCGTGGAGTTCGTGGACATCGCCGGTCTGGTGGCCGGCGCCTCCAAAGGCGAAGGTCTGGGCAACCAGTTTCTCGCCAACATCCGTGAAACCGATGCGGTGGTGCATGTGGTGCGCTGCTTCGCCGACGACAACGTCGTGCACGTCTCCGGAAAAATTGATCCGCTTTCCGACATCGAAACCGTCGAGACCGAACTGGCGCTTGCGGATCTGGCCACCGTGGACAAGGCGTTCGCGCGATATCGCAAGCCGGCGCAGTCCGGCGACAAGGAAGCGAAGCGGCTGGTTGCCATGCTGGAGACGGTGCAGGCGCAACTGAACCAGGCCAAAGCGGTGCGCGCGCTCGCTCTTTCGAAGGAGGAGCTGGCGAACATCAAGCCGTTCTGCCTGATTACCGCCAAGCCGGCTCTGTATGCCGCCAACGTCGCAGAGCACGGATTCGGCGACGACAATGCGCTGCTGCAGCTGGTAAAGCAATACGCCGCCAGGGAAGGCGCGCCGGTCGTGGCGTTCTGTGCGCGCATGGAAGCCGAAATTGCCGATCTATCCGACGAAGATAAGCAGGTGTTTCTCGCCGACATGGGGTTGAAGGAGCCTGGCCTGAACCGGTTGATCCGCGCCGGCTATGACCTGCTGGGACTGCAGACCTTCTTCACGGCCGGGGAGAAGGAAGTACGCGCCTGGACGATCCACAAGGGCGACACCGCGCCGCAGGCCGCCGGGGTGATTCACACCGACTTCGAGAAAGGCTTTATCCGCGCGGAGGTCATCGCCTTCGGAGACTACATCGCCTTCAAGGGCGAGCAGGGCGCCAGGGAGGCCGGAAAGATGCGCCTGGAGGGAAAGGACTACGGCGTCAAGGACGGCGACGTCATGCACTTCCGCTTTAATGTCTAGGGATTTCTCTTTACGCTGACCAGCGCCACCCCGGCCAGCACCAGCGCCGCACCGATCAGTTGAATCGCGCCGATCGGCTCATTCAGTATCCGGTAACCGAGGAAGATCGTAGCCACCGGCCCGACCGAGCCGACCATCGCCGCATGGTTGGCGCCGGTGCGGCGGATGCCCTCCGACATCAGCCATGCCGGAATCACGGTGGAGACGACCGCCATCAACAGCGACAGCCAGTAGACCTGGCGCGGCAGCGCCAGCTCCGACAGGTCGTGAGCGACGAGGAACTGCAGCATTGCCACCGTGCAGGCCACCAGCATCGCGTAGGACGTGAAGCGCGCGGCGCCGAGTTTGCCGATCACTTCCCCGGTGCCGATCAGGTAGAACGAGTAGACCACGCCGCTGGCAAACACCAGCACACCGCCGAGCGCCACTTCGAACGAGTGACCCGCGTACTCCAGATTCTCGACAAACACCAGTGCGATACCGCCGTAGGAGAGCGCCAACGCGGCAACGTGGTGGCGGCGAACGGGCTTCTTCAGCAACCACGCTGACAGCAGCACCACTATCGTCGGGTAGAGGAACAGGATCAGGCGCTCGAGGCCGGCGGTAATGTACTGGAGCCCGAGGAAATCGAGATAGCTGGCGAGGTAGTAACCGATAAATCCGAGCAGCGCGACCGAAAGCCAGTCCTTGCGGGTCAGAGATACTGCGGCCGCGCCGCGGCCCGACCACAGCGCCATGAGCAAGAAGAAAGGCGCCGAGAAGAGCATACGCAGCGCCAGCAGCGTGGCGGCATCGACCGCATAGGCGTAGGCCAGCTTGACGATGACCGCTTTCGCGGAGAAGGCCATCGCCGCAAGCAGGACGCAAGCCGTGCCGGCGAGCGAAGGCCGGGTGTGGTCGTGCGGCATGGGCGGCCGGGATCAGCGCCGGCCGCCGCCGCCGAGTATCGAGCCGAGCACGGCGTCGGAAATAGCGAGCGGATTCCGGGGGACGAAGTACACGCCCACGCTCTTGGAGCGGATCAGTCGCACCACCTGTCCGACCTTTTCCAGCAGCGCCGGCGGTGCGTCATTGAACAGCAGATGCGCTTCGTCGGTCTGCATCAGATCCGCGATATTGAGCGCCGGCTCGCCGAAGAAACGGTCGCCGCCCTGCTGGTCGATCGCCAGCGGCAGCGGGCCCATTTCCGAGACGGCGGCGCCGGTGATCAGTCCGTGGCGGTTGCCAAGCCGGGGCAGAAGACCACGCTCCCGGGAAGATTTGGCGATCGGGAGAGGCTGTTGCATTTGTTTTACCGAGCCGGGAGATGACCGGGTGGTATGATAAAATTTTAATTATATCAGCCGTATACGGTGCCTCATCAGGTTGGTGCAATCGGGTTGGTGCAGCGATTCGCATCCGGCGCCGCTGCGGCGCCTTCGCAGAGGAAGTCATGGCAGGCCACAGCAAGTGGGCAAACATCAAGCACAAGAAAGCTGCGGCAGACGCCAAGCGCGGCAAGATTTTCACCCGCCTTATCAAGGAAATCACCGTTGCCGCCCGTCTGGGCGGCTCCGACCCGGGCACCAATCCGCGGCTGCGCTTGGCGATGGACAAGGCGTATGCCAACAACATGCCGAAAGACAACGTGGAGCGCGCCATCAAGCGCGGCAGCGGTGAGCTCGAAGGTGTGAGTTACGAGGAAGTGCGCTACGAAGGTTACGGAATCGGCGGCGCGGCGGTCATGGTGGACTGCATGACCGACAATCGCATCCGCACGGTCGCGGATGTGCGCCATGCATTCACCAAGCACGGCGGCAATCTCGGCACCGATGGCTCGGTCGCCTTCCTGTTCAAGCATTGCGGACAGTTGCTGTTCCCTCCCGGCACCAGCGAGGGAAAAGTCATGGATGCGGCCTTGGATGCGGGCGCCGAAGACATGATCGCCAACGACGACGGCAGCATCGAGGTCATCACCGCGCCCAACGATTTCATGGCGGTCAGGGAAAAGCTGGAGAAGCGCGGGCTAAAGGCGGAAGTCGCGGAAGTGACCATGAAGCCAACGGTGGAGAATGCGCTGGCGGGAGACGACGCGGCGAAAATGCAGAGGCTCCTCGATGCCCTGGAGGCGATCGACGATGTGCAGGAGATCCATACCACCGCGGTGATGGAAGGTTGAGGCGAGAGGCGTGGGGCGAGAGGCGTGAGGCGGTGGAACGTGTAATGCCAAAGAACGACAAACAAGTCGCTTGTCAGACGCCGGAGGGCTCGCGTCTGCCAGAAAGAGCTGCTCCTTCTAAAGTGCCCGGTTCCACCGCCTCACGCCTCTCGCCTCACCCCTCACCGACCATGAGGATTCTGGGAATCGATCCGGGGTTGAGGGTGACGGGGTTTGGGGTTCTGGACAAAGTTGGCCAGAAGCTGACTTACGTTACCAGCGGCTGTATCCGCACCCAGCAGGATGGCGAACTGCCGGAACGCATCAAGATCATCCTCGAGGGACTGTGCCAGTTGATTGGCGAGATCAAGCCGCAGCAAGTCGCTGTCGAAAAGGTGTTCGTCAACGTCAATCCGCAATCCACCTTGCTGCTCGGCCAGGCGCGCGGCGCCGCAATCTGTGCCGCGGTGATCAGCAGCCTGCCGGTATCGGAGTACACCGCGTTGCAGGTCAAGCAAGCCGTGGTCGGCAACGGCCATGCGCGCAAGGAGCAGGTGCAGGAGATGGTGCGCCGGCTGCTCAAGCTGCCGGGCGACCCCAGCGCCGACGCCGCCGACGCGCTGGCCTGCGCCATCTGTCACGCGCACGGAGGCATGGGACTGGGGCAACTCGCGACGCGCGGCTACCGCATGAAACGCGGGAGGCTGGTGTGATCGGCCGCATCACCGGGCAGCTGATCGAAAAACGTCCGCCCACGGTGGTGGTCGACGTGCACGGCGTGGCCTACGAAGTGGACGTGCCGATGAGCACCTTCTTTACTCTGCCGGCGACCGGATCGACCGTGGCGCTGCACACCCACCTGGTGGTGCGCGAAGACGCACACCTGCTGTTCGGCTTCGGCACCGAGGAGGAGCGTCAGGTGTTCCGGCAATTGCTCAAGATCAGCGGCGTCGGCGCGCGCACGGCGCTGGCCGTGCTGTCTGGTCTGTCGCTGTCGGAGCTGTACCGGGCCGTGTCCACACAGGATGGCGCGCGTCTCAACAAGATTCCCGGCATAGGCAAGAAAACCGCGGAGCGACTGTTGCTCGAACTTCGCGATAAGCTGGCCGGAGGCGTCGCGCCGTCCGCCTCGGGCAGTGCCGGGTCGGTGAGGGGAGACGTGCTCAACGCGCTGAGTGCGCTTGGATACAGCGACAAGGAAGCGAGCGCCGCGCTTGCCAGGATTTCTCCTGAAGCCGCGGTCCCGGAGGCGATCCGGCAGGCGCTGAAGCTGCTCTCGAAAACGTAGCGACAGCAATCGCCGCTCTGTTTCACATGCATCGACGGGGAGATCGGGCTGAATGAAAATCTCGAGGAAATCGACGGCCGCCATGTCGCCTTGCAACGACAACAAAACAGCACAACAGGACGGTGACTTGCTGGAGCGCTGGGATATAATCCTGCTCAACTCGTGGGCGCCGGCATGGCGCGCCGCACTCAGCCAGGAGCAGGTTCTTCATGATTGTGGACACACGACAGATCGCTGCGGCTTTGCTGGCCCTGGCGATCGCGCTGCCGGTCGCGGCGAATCCCAAGACCGCGGCCGACAAGAGCAACCAGATCGCCGAACTCATCGATCTGCACGATCTCAAGACATCGGTTTCAATCGGCAACTACTACCTCAAGCAGGAAAGCCTGCCGGCAATCCGCGCGCTGCTGGCCCGTCTGGGCCGGGAACAGAACCTCGGCCCGGAATGGAATTCCGCCAATCCCCACTGGCAGCGCGCGCAGGGACAACTGCTCGGGACGGTGATGGCGAGAATCACCGAGGAGTTCGCGAGCCTCGACTGGTTGCGGCCGCAGTGGCATGACCTCGACAATCGCGAATTTTCTTCCGAGGAGCTCGACATGCTGTTGACGCACTTGCGGTCCGATGTGGGCCGCAAGCAGGTCAAGATCATGGATCATACGGTGTCGACCCACGTGATGATGGCGCTGTCATTTTCCGGCAAACTGAAAGAGGTTGCGGGCGTTGAGGTCGATCGCACGCGTATGCAGGAACTCTGGAACGCGGAGGACGCGGAGATGCGTTTTTCCATCCAGGATGCGACCAACGTCGAGGGACAGCGCTTTGCCCTGTCGCCGCTCGGAAAGAAGTATTTCGTAACCGCGATCCTGAAACTGACCGGCATCGTCAACCGGCGCATCGACGAAGTGGCCGGCATGCTGCCCAAACAGGTGGATGCCTATGCCGCACAGGTGCGGCCGTTGCTAGAGGAATTCAAGAGCGGCCGCGGCTGATGCCTCAAAGGCGTCTGCGCCGCGGCACCAGAGGATGATCGAAACCGACCGTCTGATTCAGCCCGCCCCGATCTCGACGCAGGAGGAAGCGCTCGAGCGTGCGTTGCGTCCCAAGCGGCTCGACGAGTACATCGGCCAGGAGAAGATCCGCGGCCAGTTGCAGATTTTCATCCAGGCCGCGAGGAACCGCACCGAAGCATTGGACCACGTGCTGCTGTTCGGCCCGCCGGGGCTCGGCAAGACCACGCTGGCGCACATCATCGCCAGGGAAATGGGCGTGAACCTGCGCCAGACTTCCGGCCCGGTGCTGGAACGGCCCGGCGATCTGGCGGCGCTGCTCACCAACCTGGAACCCAACGACGTCCTGTTCATCGACGAGATCCACCGGCTCTCGCCGGTGGTGGAGGAAATCCTCTACCCTGCGCTCGAGGACTTTCAGCTCGACATCATGATCGGCGAGGGCCCGGCGGCGCGCTCGGTGAAGCTCGAGTTGCCGCCGTTCACGCTGGTCGGCGCCACCGCCCGCGCCGGCATGCTCACCAATCCGCTGCGCGACCGCTTCGGCATCGTCTCGCGGCTGGAGTTCTACTCGCCCGCAGAATTGACGCAGATCGTCGAGCGTTCGGCGCGCCTGCTCAATGTGGACATTGCGGCCGGCGGGGCAATGGAAATCGCTTCGCGCTCGCGCGGCACGCCGCGCATCGCCAACCGACTGCTGCGCCGGGTGCGCGACTTCGCGGAGGTCAAGGCTCAGGGCAGCGTGACCAAGGACGTGGCCGACGCGGCGCTGAAGATGCTCGACGTCGACCAGATCGGTCTGGATGTGATGGACCGCAAACTTCTGCTCGCGGTGCTGGAGAAGTTCGGCGGCGGACCGGTCGGCATTGAAAACCTGGCGGCGGCGATCGGCGAGGAGCGCGACACCATCGAGGATGTGCTGGAGCCGTTCCTGATCCAGCAGGGGTATCTGCAGCGCACGCCGCGCGGGCGCATGGCCACCGTGCTGACCTATCGGCATTTCGGCGCCGCCCTGCCTGCGGGCAGGGCGGGCGGCGGCTTGTGGCAGGAGAGCTGAGGTGGCCTTTGCCATTCCGGTGCGGGTTTACTATCAGGACACCGATGCGGCCGGCGTGGTGTACCACGCCACATATCTGGATTTCATGGAGCGCGCCCGGGTCGAGTGGCTGCGCAACCAGGGATTCGAGCCGCAGGAACTGGCGCGCCGGTTCCGGCTCGTATTCATCGTCCGGCACCTGCACATCGCCTATATGAAGCCGGCAGTGCTGGAGGATCTGGTGACCGTGACTGCGGCAGTGCAAAAGCTGGGCCGCGCGCAAGTGACCCTGGTGCAGGAAGTCATGCGTGGCAGGGAGGCGCTGGTGCGCGCCTCGGTGAACCTGGCCTGCGTGGCGACCGGCAGCTTGAAGCCGATTCCGGTCCCGGACGAGGTGCGGGCATCGTTTGCCGATGAAGTGCTGTTACCGGTGGAGGCGACCGCTTGACGCCGGCAACCCCGCCGGCGCCGCGGTCGCGCTTAACTCGCTAGACAAACAGACATGAACGTTAACGAAGATCTCTCCTTGATGAGCCTGCTCACCAACGCCAGCGTGCTGGTGCAACTGGTGATGGCGCTGTTGCTGCTGGTGTCGCTGATTTCATGGTGGTTCATTTTCCGCAAGATGTTCGTGATTCGCGACGCCGTTCGCCGCACCGACCAGTTCGAGCGCCGTTTCTGGAGTGGCGCCGACCTGGGCACGCTGTATCAGCAGGCGGCGGGCTCGCGCCACAACGCCGGCAGCATGGAACGCATTTTCGAGGCCGGATTCCGCGAATTCGTGAAGCTGCGCAAGCAGACCGGGACCAACCTGGCGGTGCTCATGGACGGCACCCGCCGCGCCATGCGCGCCACCTACCAGCGCGAGATGGACCATCTCGAGGTGCAACTTTCCTTTCTCGCCACAGTGGGATCGGTCAGCCCCTATGTCGGCCTGTTCGGCACGGTGTGGGGAATCATGAATGCGTTCCGCGGGCTGGCGAACGTCGGCCAAGCCACTCTGGCGCACGTGGCGCCCGGAATCGCGGAAGCGCTGGTCGCGACCGCGATGGGTCTGTTCGCCGCGATCCCGGCGGTCATCGCCTTCAACCACTTCGTACGCCACATCGAGCGGCTCTCGACCCGCTTCGAGAGCTTCATGGAAGAGTTCTCCAACATCCTGCAGCGGCAGGCCAACGCGGTGGCGCAGCCGCCGGTGGTGGGCCAGGCGCCGGTCGCGGCAACCGGAACCTGACCGCGCATGCGCCGCCGCCAGCGCCTGATGAACCAGATCAACGTCGTGCCTTACATCGACGTGATGCTGGTGCTGCTGGTGATCTTCATGGTCACCGCGCCGCTGATGAATCCCGGCGTCATCGATCTGCCGACCATCGGCAAGGCTTCGGCGCCGCCGGCGCAGCCGATCGAAATCTCGATCCGCGCCAGCGGGGCGCTGTCCTATATCGATCGCGACCTGTCCAACGCCGAAAGGCCGTTGAGGGACCGGGACGAGCTGCTGAAAGTGATCAAGAGCAAACAGTCCAAGAAACCAAACCAGCCGGTCGTCATTTCCGCAGACAAGGACGTCAAGTACGAGGTGGTGATCCAGGTGATGGACCTGCTGCAGCAAAACCGGGTCAAGAGGTTGGGGCTGCTGGCCAAACCCCGTTCGGGTTGACGATGCACACGGTTGACGAACCCGGCCGCGTCGCCTCCGGCCTCCTCGCGCTGCTGGTGCATCTGCTGTTCTTCGGCATGCTGGTGTTCGGCATCAGTTGGCAGAAGAAAATCGTCGGACCGGTGGTGGTGGACCTGTGGGAAGAGTTGCCCGAGCTGGTCAAGAAAGTGAGCCCGCCGCCGCCGAAGAGAGTGGAGACGCCGCCCAAGCCGGCTCCCGAGGCCAGGAAGGAGCCTCCGCCGCCTCCGCCGCCGAAGGTGGAGGCGCCGCCCAAGCCCTCGCCGGCCGAGATCGAGTTACGGGAAAAGATCCGCAAGCAGAAGGAAGAACAGGAAGCCAAACGCCTGGAGGAGAAAAAAGCGCTCGAGGCGGAGAAGCGCCGTCTGGAAGAGGAGCGCCGGGCCGAGGAAGAGGCGAAGCGCCTGGAGCAGCAGAAACTGAAACGCGAGGAGGAAGCGCGCCGGCTGGAGGAGCAGAAACAGCTTGAGGAGCAGCACCGCGCAGAAGAACTGCACCGTGAAGAGCAGCGCCGCGCGGAAGAACTGCGCCACGAAGAGGAGCGCCGCGAGCGCGCCGCCGCCGTCGAACGCGAGCGCCACCAACAGGAGGCGCAGCGCAAGCAGCGCGAGGCCGATGAAGGCAAACGCCGCGCCGAGGCGGCCGCGCGCGCCGCGCAGCAGAAGCTGATCGACGACTGGAAGGCGCGCATTCAGGCGAAGATCAAAGGCCGCGTGGTCGTGCCTGCCAGCATCCAGGGCAACCCGGAAGCGCGATTCGACGTGGTGCTGCTGCCGGGAGGCGAGGTGCTCAGCGCGACGCTCAGGAAATCCAGCGGTGTGGCCACTTACGACGCCGCGGTGGAGCGTGCCATCATGGCGGCGCAGCCCTTGCCGGTGCCCAGCGAGACCGACCTGTTTCAGGAGAACTTCCGCGAGCTTGCGCTGGTGTTCCGACCGAAGGATTGATCAACGTACCTTGATATGCTTTTTCGCCAATGAACCTGACCGACATTAGGCTGGACAAACGATTCCGTGATTTTCTCGTCCTGGCAGGCCTGCTGTTCTGCCTCGCCTGCGTGCGCGAGGCTTCGGCGCAACTGACCATCGAAATCATCGGCGGCGGCGCCAACCAGATTCCCGTCACCATCCTGCCTTTTGCCGAGGAGGAACGCTTCGTTCAGCACACCAGCCAGATCGTCTCCGCCGATTTGCAGCGCAGCGGCATGTTCAGACTGGGTTCGGTGGGCAGCGTGCGGCCGTTTCCCGCGGAGCCTTCCGAGATCAACTACCGCTACTGGAAGAACGAGGGCGCCGAAACGCTGGTCATCGGCAGCGTGATCGAGAAAGCAGACGGACATGCAGAAGTGCGTTTTCGCATGATGGACGTGGCCAAGCAGTCGCAGATCCTCGGTTTTTCCTACACGGTGACGGTGTCACAGCTGCGCGTCACCGCCCACAAGATTGCCGACCTGATTTACGAGAAGCTGACCGGCGACATCGGCGTATTCGCCACCAAGATCTGCTTCGTAAGCAAGAACGGAGATCGTTTCGAACTGCAGGTGGCGGATGCCGACGGCTACAATCCGGAGTTCATCCTGGCGCACAAGGAACCGATCATCTCGCCGCAGTGGTCGCCCGACGGCACCCGCATCGCCTATGTTTCCTTCGAGCGCAGGAAGCCGATCGTGTTCGTGCACAACCTGCTCGATGGAACGCGCATGGTCCTGGCCAATTTCGAAGGTTCGAATTCCGCGCCCGCATGGTCACCGGACGGCAGGAAGCTGGCGGTGGTGCTGACCAAGGACGGCAGCTCGAACATCTACACGATCAACGCCGACGGTTCGGGCCTTGCGCGGCTTACCAACACCCAGTCCATCGATACCGAGCCTAATTTCTCGCGCGACGGCAGGTACATACTGTTCACCTCCGACCGCGCCGGAGGTCCGCAGATCTACCGCATGCGCGCCGACGGCGAGGGCGAAGCCGAGCGCCTGACTTTCGAGGGCAGCTACAACGTCACGCCGCGCCACAGTCCGGACGGCAAGTCATTCATCTTCATCCATCGCAACGAGGGCCGGTTCAACGTCGCGGCCGTGGATCTCGCCACGCGCCAGATGCAGATTCTGACTGCCGGAGCCTTCGATCAATCGCCCACGTTCGCGCCCAACGGCAAGATGATCCTGTACGCGTCCGAGGTAAAGGGGCGTGGTATATTAGCCGCCGTGTCGAGCGATGGGCGGATCAAGCAGAGATTTACCGCGCAGGCTGGTGACATCCGCGAGCCTGCGTGGGGGCCGCTTCTGAACAATCGCCGAAAGGAGCAGTGAGTCATGAGAAATGTTCTGTTTGTCGCGTTCCTGGTTTTCTTCATCGCGGGCTGCGCGAGTCAGGGAGGAAAAAGCGCCGATATCGAGCAACGCGACCTGTTCGATCAGCAGCAAGCGCAGCGCCAGCAGGAGGCCGCACGAAAGCAGGAGGCCGAGAAGCAAGCGCAGGTCATGCGGGAGCAGGATGAGCTCAAGCGCCAGCTCGAGGAACAGCAACGGCGCCAGCAGGGCCAGGCAAAGCAGCAGGAGCAGCCGATCGTACGGCCGCTGTCCGAAGGCACGGTCGGTGAATCCCAGCTCAAGTCCGATCCGTGGGCGCAGCTCAAGGAGGCCGGCAACCTGCTCTCGAAGCGCAGCATTTACTACGAGTACGACCGCTACAACATACAGGAAGAATATGTGCCGATCATCGAGGCGCATGCCAAGTTGCTGATGGCGCATACCGACCTGAAGATCTTCGTGCAGGGCAACTGCGACGATCGCGGCAGCCGCGAGTACAACCTCGCACTCGGCCAGCGTCGCGCCGACAGCGTCAGGCGAGCGATGGTGCTTCTTGGCGTCAACGAGAAGCAGATCGAGACCGTGAGCTTCGGCGCGGAGAAGCCGGTCGCGTTCGGTAGGGACGAAGAAAGCTGGGCGAAGAACCGCCGCAGCGACATCGTTTATCCGAAGGAACCGCAGTAAGCATTGCGGTTGGCAACTCACGGGCGCGCCGGATTCCCGGCGCGCTTCCCATACCTCTTCTGATTTTCTGGGAGGGCCGGCAATGATGAGACTCTTCTCAATATTCCGATCTTTTCAATCAACGCCGTTCAGACGGGGGCAGCAATGGCTGCCCCTTGTTGCTTTGGCGCTGGTGTCTTTCGAATGCAATGCTGCCGTCGACGGCGAAGCGCGGGTGCAGATATCGCGCCAGCAGACGCAGCTTGCGCAGTTGCAGAACCAGGTGCGTTCGCTCGATACCTGGCGCGCCGAGATCCAGACTCAAAGCGGCCAACTGCAGCTCCGTTACGACGGCCTTTACGACGTGCAGAAAGATCTCAACACGCTTTTCGTGTCGCTGCGCGAGGAACACGCCAAGCTCACCGGCGAGTACATGGAGCTTCACGGCACCCATCAGGAGCTGCAGGATCGTTTTTCGTTGATCCTGGCCCAGGTGCAAACTCTCAGCGACGAACAGAAAATCGCCGGGCAGAAACTCGCCCAGGTCGAGTCCGAAGGAACCAATCGCGGCGTGGTGCAGCTGCTCAACCGTGTGGAAGGGCTCAATACCGATCTGAACCGGTTGCGCGGGCAGATCGAAGTGCTGACCAACGACATCAACAACGCGCAGAAGCGCCAGCGCGACATGTACGTGGATCTCGACACGCGGCTGCGCCGCATGGAGCAGCAAAGCGCTGCCGCCAGGAAGGACCAGGAGGCACTGCCCGCCCTCGAGGAGCGCATCCGCAAACTCGAACAGGCCGCAAGTGGTCTGACGACAATTCCGGCTCCGGTTGCGTCCGCTGCCGCCGCAACGGCCGCCGCGCCGCCGGGCGCGGTGACCACGGTCTCTGCACCGGCGGCTGCACCCGCGGCTACGACCGTGGCGGCGGCCCAACCTTCGCTGCCTCCTGCCAGCCTTTCCGCAGTGGATCAGGCGGCAATCCAGCGCGCCTATGACAATGCCTACAGCAACTATCGCATCAGCGACTATCAGGGTGCGATCCGCGGCTTTGACGGGTTTCTCAAGGCCTACCCGAAGCACCAGTTGGCGCCCAACGCGCAGTACTGGATCGGCGAATCCTACTTTCATCTGCGCGACTACCGGGCCGCGATCGAAGCGCAACGCCGGCTTCTCGGCACTTACCCCGACAGCGCCAAGGCGCCGGACGCGCTGCTGATCATCGGCACCGCTGAAACCAGCCTGGGAGACAATGCTGCCGCCAGGAAGACCTTTGAGGAACTGATCGCCAGGTACCCGAATACCGAGTCCGCGGAAAAGGCCAAGGGGCGCCTCGCCAAAGTCAAATAGGCATCTGCTATCCAACTCACCCCGGCCCTCTGACCCTCAGGAGGGTACTGAAAAGAGTCCCCCTGAAGGCGGAGAGGGAGTCAAGAGCAAGGGCGAAGAAGGTCGTTGCGTTGCTTTCTGGCGGTCTTGAATTCGCGACCACACTCGCGTCGACGCGCGAGCGCGCCGCGCAGTGCTAGAATTTTTTCCCGCACCCGGATCCGCCGATCACCCTGATGGAAAACTTCCCTCACCTTGCAAGCCTGGTCGTCGCGCTTGGATTTGTCCTTGGATTCGTCTTCGGTGCGGTCGCCCACAAGGCCAATTTCTGCACCATGGGTGCGGTGGCCGACGTGGTCAACGTTGGCGACTGGGGCCGCATGCGCATGTGGCTGCTCGCCATTGCGGTCGCGGTCGCCGGGTCCAACGCGCTCGATTGGGCGGGAATGGTGGATCTGTCGCGCTCCGCCTATCCGGCGGCACGCTGCCCGTGGATCGCATACATCGTCGGCGGGTTCCTGTTCGGGGTCGGCATGACGCTGGCCTCCGGTTGCGGCAGCCGCAGCGTGGTCCGGGTTGGAGGCGGCAACCTCAAGTCGCTGGTGGTTCTGGTGTTCCTCGCAATTTCCGCGGACATGACCCTGCGCGGCCTGTTCGCGCCGGCGCGCGTTGAGGTGTTGAGTGCAGTAGCGATTCATTTCGACCAGGGTCAGGATCTGCCTTGGGTGGTCGCCACACAGCTCGGCGTGGGCCGGCACGGTTTGCAGTTATGGATAACTGCGTTGATCGTGATTCCACTGCTTTTCTTCGTGTTCAAGGATCGGACGTTCCGCGCCACGCGCGAACAGGTGTTCGGCGGGTTGGTGCTCGGGCTGGTCATCGTCGCCGGCTGGTACGTCACAGGTCATATCGGCTTCATCGCCGAAGATCCGGATACGCTGCAGGAGGCCTACCTCGGCTCCAGGACCGCCCGCCCGGAGTCGCTGACCTATGTCGGTCCGGTTGCCAACACGCTCGAGTGGCTGCAGTTCTGGACCGACAACTCCACGAAACCGAGCTTCGGCGTCGCCGTCGTAGCCGGCACGCTGTTCGGGTCGTTCGCCTACGCAATTCTCACCAGGAACTTCCGCTGGGAGAGTTTCGCCTCGGCGGGCGATACCCGCAATCACATCATCGGCGGCATGCTGATGGGCTTCGGCGGCGTCACCGCGATGGGCTGCACCATCGGCCAGGGCATAACCGGCCTGTCCACGCTCGCGGTCGGCTCTTTTCTTGTGTTCTTCTCGATCGTCGCCGGAGCGGCCGCGACCATGAAAGTTCAGTACTGGCGCATGCTCAAGGAAGCCTGAATACGCGCGGAACAAGAATCCACGCGGTTTTCCGGACATTCCTGTTTGACGCACGAATACCGCTGCCGGTACAATGCGCGCTCTTTTTTTGGGCGGTTAGCTCAGTCGGTAGAGCAGCGGACTTTTAATCCGTTGGTCGCGAGTTCGAATCTCGCACCGCCTACCAACACGAAAGGCCGGCGCCGGGCTGGCTTTTTTTTTGGCGCATTGCCGATGGGGCAATCTGCGATTCGGGAACTGAGCCAAGCCGACGCTGAAATTTCCCGGGGTGGCGGTCCGTACTTGAATGGCGATGCGTCGGCTCTCGCCAACCGATTTTCTCATTGCTGCAGCTTCCCTGAAATGATCTTGCGGCTGCGCGTGTTACCCTCATGAGCAGGGGGCACGTCGGGGCGCCATACGCTTGTGCGAGTTTTTCCTACACAGCGAAAACGCTGATGCGGGAAAAGCAGCGTTGCATTCCCGCCAAGGCCCTGAAGTGTTGCCGGCGCGCGTTTTGTGCCGGTACCGGAAGGGCATGCGATGAACTGGAATCGTGGGGCATAGCAACCATAACCATGGACCGTGCGCTCAAAATTCTGCTGGTCGAGGATGTCGAAACCGACGCCGAACTGCAAATGCGCGAACTCAGGCGCGCCGGCCTGAACTTCGATGCGCAGCGGGTGCAGTCCGAATCAGCGTTTCTCGCAGGGCTCTCCGCGTTCGCGCCCGACATCATCATGTCGGATTTCTCCATTCCCGGTTTTGGCGGAATGCGGGCGCTCGAACTTGCCTGTAACCGCGCTCCGGAGACCCCGTTTGTCTTCGTCTCCGGAACCATTGGCGAGGAAACCGCCGTCGAGTCGCTCAGGCGCGGCGCCACCGACTATGTGCTGAAGACCAACCTGGCGCGCCTCGGCCCGGTGGTGCGGCGGGCGATCGCGGAGGCGCGGGAACGGCGTGCGCGTCTTGCGGCCGAACAGCGTGCCCAC
>JBGQGT010000002.1:0-21681 GCA_041497595.1 Gammaproteobacteria bacterium | reverse complement strand
GGGTGCACGTCGATGTTCTGCCTGGTGTCGCGCGACAGCGCGAACAGCAGTTCCTTGACCGGAACCTCCTGCACCACCACGCTGTAGGTAGGAACCTTGACCTGCGGCTTGGGCGGGGGCACGAATTCGCTCACCGTGACCGGCGGCAGAATCTTCTCGTTGGCGGCCTTGGGCGGGAATTGTTCGGCGTTGATGTGACCCTGAGAGGGCCGAACCGTGGGCTTGTAACTGCAGCCGGCGACGGCCATGGCGACAACGATCAGAGCCAGCGTCGAAAAGCCGCGGGTCGGCACCATGTGACGGCGTGCGGCATCACGTCCTCGCCATTGCTGCGTCGCCAAGTCGCGCATAGCGTCTTGTCCCCCCCAATGACCCATACTCAAATTTCGAAGAAGTATTCCGTGCCTTTTACGCAGCTGTTGCTGAAGCGGTTTCGGTGCCACTCAGGCTGCTATGAACTGTGCCGGGCGATCTCCGAACGCACGCCCTGAATCGTGCGGTAATACGGGCGATTGGTTTTCAATTCTTCCGGCAGACTTTGCAGCACCCGATTGACCTCCGCCCGGTCAACGAAGTTTCCGTACAGGACAGTCAAGGAAGGACGCTGATTTGCCACCGTACGGTACACATAAACCTTTTCAATTTCAACATATTTAGCGATCGTTTTGAAATAATCTCTTAGGAGTTCAGGGTTGCCGGTGCCGAGCAGTTGAATGCTGTACGCGGTGCCATTCTGTTCTGCCAGCCACTGCTCGGTTGCACGCAAGCGTTGTTCCAGAACGTCGCCAGCGGTCGAATCCCGACCCTCTGCCGTCAAGTCCGCCTCCGCAAGTCCCGCTTTGGGTGTTGGCTGCGGGGCCGCGCCGGCCTGCGTGCCCGTCGCCGCGGGTCTCGCCTGCGCAGAGACGGGCGCAGCCGCCGCAATGCTTTTGGGCGCCCGTGCCGGTGTGGAGCGGGGTTCGGTAGTTGGCCCGCCCGCGATGGCGCTCCTTTCCCTGCCAAGCGTGGCAGCCGCGATCGCGGGGTTCGGCGCCTGGCTTGCCGGCGCGGCAACGCCTGTCGCCGCATCCGCTGGTGTCGAGGCCATCGGCGCCGAAACCAGTGCCGCGGGAGCGAGCAACGTCTGGTAGGCGGCAAATACGGTTACGCCAATCACGCCGCCAAGCGCCAGGCCGCCGAGCGCGTAGGCTAAAGGTGCCGGGCTGCGCTGCCGCGGCAGGTCGCTGAATTCACTGTCGCGCACCGCCGCCCCGACGTGTCTCAAGGTAACGTTGTGCGTACCTTCGGCAAAAGCCGCCAGAAGTGCTTTGTCGGCAACCAGGTTGATGCGGCGCGTGAGCCCGCTGCTCGCTCGGGTGAGGTAAGCGATCACTCGCCGGCTGAACAGGTCCGGCCCGTGATAGCCGGCGGCCTGAAGGCGGAAAGTCAGATAGGCCTTTACGTCGCCTTGGTCGAGGGGGAACAGGGTAAAACTGTGGGTGATGCGTTCGCGCAATTGCCGAATTTGCGGCTGGCGCAAGTTTTCGTCCAGTTCGGGCTGGCCGAACAGCACGATTTGCAGCAACTTGTGCTGCTGGGTCTCGAGGTTGGAAAGCAGCCGGACCTCTTCCAGGGTCGGTATCGGCATGCCCTGGGACTCCTCCACGAACACCACCACCTGGCGCTGGTGGCTGTGGCGCTCGAGCAGGTAGGCGTTGAGCGCGTGCATCACCTCGAGGCGGCCGGCGTCCTTGGCGATCGGCAACTGCAACTCGAAGGCGATCGCGTGCAGGATTTCCTCCGGCGACACGCTCGGATTGGCCAGATAGACGGTCTCGACGTTACTCGGCAGCCGGGTCTGCAGCACGCGACACAGCATGGTCTTGCCGCTGCCGACTTCACCGGTTACCTTGATGATCCCTTCGCCGTTCGAAATCGCGTAGATCAGCGCCTCGAGGATCGCGCCGCGATTGCCGCCCTCGAAAAAGACGTCGGTGTCCGGGGTGATCTTGAAAGGCGCCTGAGTCAACCCGAAAAACGCGTAATACATCTACTGTCCCTCCTCCCCGGCGGCGGCATAGCTCTGCATGCGGCTGTACAACGTGGTTCGATGAATGCCGAGCAGCTTCGCCGCCTGGCTCAGGTTGCCCCGCGTGATGTCGAGTGCGGCCTCGACGTAGCTCTTCTCCAACTCCCTGAGCGCATCATCGAGATTGAAGTTTTTGTGGACCTGCAGGTGCTTGCGCGCCGCCTCCACCGTGGACTTGAAATCCTGCGCCTGCGCCATGCCGGGTTGCGTGGCGGCCGGCTCTTCCCAGTCGAATTCCGCCAGCAACTGTTCGCTGTTGACCGTTTGGCCGGCGTATTTGGTGGTCAGGCGGATGACGATATTGCGCAGTTCGCGGACGTTCCCCGGGAATCCATATTGCATCCACAGGTCCATCGACTTGGGGTCCAGCTGAAAAGGCTGCATCCCGCTCTGGCGCGCGTAAATCGCCGAGTAATGTTGCAGCAGCCTGAGCTTGTCCTCGCTCAGTTCGCGCAACGGCGGCACGGCAATCGAGAACACCGACAAGCGGTGATAGAGGTCAGCGCGGAAGCGCCCGGCGCGCACCTCCTGGCGCAGGTCGCGATTGGTGGCGGCGATGACCCGCGCGTTGGACGTCCTGCTCTGGGTTTCGCCGACGCGCTGAAACTCGCCGTTTTCCAGCACTCTCAGCAGCTTGGCCTGGAGTTCCAGCGGCAACTCGCCGATCTCGTCCAGAAACAGCGTGCCCTCGTGGGCATCTTCGAAATAACCGGATCGCGATGACGTGGCGCCGGTGAACGCGCCCTTTACATAGCCGAACAGCGTCGGTTCGACCAGTGTCGGAGAAATCGCCGCACAGTTGAGCGCGAGATAAGGTTTGGCGGCGCGCTGGCTCTGGCGGTGCAGCGACCGCGCCACCAGCTCCTTGCCGCTCCCGGACTCGCCTTCGATCAACACCGGGAAAGGTGCTGGAGCGTACTGCAGGATCTGCTGATGCAGTTTCCTGATGGCAAAACCGCTGCCGACGATGCCGGTGTCGAGGTCCGCGGAGCTCTGCTCCACCTCGGCGATCCGCTGCGCCTTGGCGAGCATGGCCTTGAGGACTTCCGGTTCGCAGGGCTTGGCAACGAACTCGACGGCACCGAGCGTGCGGGCGTAACGGGCATTGCCTTCGTCGTTTTGACCCGACAGCACCAGAATCTTGATGGCGGGCGAGTAAGCGAGCAGTTCAGTGATCAGGCGGAAACCTTCATCCGGGCGGTGCGGCGTTGGCGGCAGTCCCAGATCGACGAGCGCCAGCGCCGGCGGCGCGTCGAGTTGGCGCAACAGGCTTTTCACCTGGGATCGCGACGCCGCGACGCGCACGCTGTAGTCCTTGCCCAACACGAAGTTGAGCGTGTCGGTGATGAGCGGATCGTCGTCGACGATCAGCAGTTCGGGTTTGGTCGCTGTCTGGGCGTCCATGTTGCCGACGGGCACGGCAGGATCCGGTTCATTCGTTTGATTGTGCCAGAAAAGTTAGACGCCTCATAGAGTTAGCTGCATCAAATTACGGGATGTGGATGCAGGCCAGATAGGCCTGCTCCAGCGTGGCGGCGTTGAAGCGGGTACGCAGTTCCAAAGGCGTGCCGGAGAAACGCAGTTGTCCCTCGTGCAATACCGCTATCCGGTCGCACAGTTCATCGACGTCGGCGAGCGCATGCGAGGTGAAGAACACGGTGCGGCCTGCTGCGTGCGCCGCCTGCAGCCGGTCTTTCAGCAACGCGCGGGCCTTCGGATCCAGGCCGCTGGTCGGTTCGTCCAGCACCAGCAACTCGCGATCCGAGAGCAGGCAAGCGGCGAGCCCGAGCTTTTGCGTCATCCCTTTGGAAAAGGTGCGCACCGGCTTGCGCAGCGCCGACTCTGCGAGATCGAGTTCGGCAAGCATGCGCCGCACTTGCGCCGGCTCGTAGCCGCATGAATACAGCTTCATCATGTAGCGCAGGAAATCCTCCCCGGTCAGGTAATAGGGAGGCACGAACCGTTCCGGCAGAAACGCCAGCCGCGCGCGGGCGTGGGTATCCCGGCTCGGCAAACCGAAAATGCGGATGTCGCCGGCATCGAATTCGCAGAAATCCAGCAGGCACTTGATGAGCGTGGTCTTGCCCGCGCCGTTCATTCCGACCAGCCCAAAAGTGCGGCCGGCAGGGACGTCGAGTTCGAGCCCGTGCAAGACCGCTGTGTCCGCGTAAGACTTGCTCAACCCCCGAAAGCTGATCGCGGAGGAATCCCCCGCTTCGTGCGTCGTCATGGTAGTGAACCGAACCCCTTGTAGTTGCGCAAAAGTGCACGCAATCGCGCCAACATGCAAGCAATCTGCGGCGCGCACCGGTCTCCGTTACAATGCTCGCCTGTTTCGATCCCGGACACCATGGCGCATTCCGACAACCTCGTAGAAATAAGCGGCCTGAATTTCTGGTACGAGAAGGGCCGCCCGATCCTGAGCGGGATCGAAATGGCCATTCCGCGCGGGAAGGTGGTGTCGATCATGGGCATCAGCGGTTGCGGCAAGACCACGCTGCTGCGTCTGATCGGCGGCGCGCTGAAACCGCGCCAGGGCCAGGTCAAGGTGGCGGGCAAAGTCATGCACCAACTCGACCGCGACGGCCTCTACCAGATGCGCCGCCGCATGGGCATGCTGTTCCAGTTCGGCGCGCTTTTCACCGACCTGTCGGTGTTCGATAACGTCGCGTTCCAGATGCGCGAGCATACCCATCTGCCGGAAGCGATGATTCGCGACATGGTGCTGATGAAGCTGCACGCCGTGGGTCTGCGCGGCGCGCACCGGCTGTTGCCCGCGGAACTGTCCGGCGGCATGGCGCGGCGCGTGGCGCTGGCACGCGCAATCGCGCTCGACCCGATGCTGATCATGTACGACGAGCCGTTCGCCGGACTCGATCCGATTTCGCTGGGGGTCATTGGCAATCTCATCCGGCGGCTCAACGATGCGCTCGGCGCGACCTCGATCGTGGTGACCCACGATGTGCAGGAATCATTGAAAATGGTCGATTACGTTTACTACCTGTCCGACGGCGTGATCGTGGCCAAGGGCACCCCGAAGGAGATGCAGGCATCGGCGGAGCCTCTGGTCCATCAGTTCGTCTATGGCGAACCCGACGGGCCGGTGCCGTTTCAATACCCGAGCGCGGAATACCGCGACGATCTGATGCTCAACCGATAGCATGTTCAATCGTTCCGTCATCATTGACGTCAGGACCATCGGCCATCACACGGTCAATAGCCTGTGGCGGCTCGGTTACGCCAGCCGTTTTTTCGCGTTGATATTGCTGCAGTCCGGAACCAGTTTTCGCCGTCTGCGCCTGATCATCCGCGAGCTTTACTTCACCGGCGTGCTGTCGCTGATCATCGTTCTGGTGTCGGGCCTTTTCGTCGGAATGGTGCTCGGGCTGCAGGGCTACCAGACGCTGCAGACCTACGGCTCCGAGTCTGCGCTCGGCGTGCTGGTCGCCCTGTCGCTGGTGCGCGAGCTGGGTCCGGTGGTCTCGGGGCTGTTGTTCGCCAGCCGCGCCGGTTCGGCCATGACCGCCGAGATCGGTCTGATGAAGGCGACCGAGCAGCTCTCCGCGATGGAAATGATGGCGGTGGATCCGATCGCCCGCGTTGTGGCGCCGCGCTTCTGGGCCGGGGTGATCTCGATGCCGTTGCTGGCCGCCATGTTCAGCGCCATGGGCGTGTTCGGCGGTTACCTGGTCGGGGTGGTGTTGATCGGCGTTGACGAAGGCTCGTTCTGGTCGCAGATGCAGAACGCGGTTGATTTCCGCGAGGACATCGTCAACGGCGTGATCAAGAGTTTCGTGTTCGGCGTCGCCGTGACCTGGATCGCGCTGTTCGAGGGTTACGATGCCCCGCCGACCGCGGAAGGCGTGTCGGGCGCAACCACGCGTACCGTGGTCACCTCGTCCCTGGCCATCCTGGGCCTGGATTTTGTGTTGACTGCATTCATGTTTCGGGGGGTGTGATGGAACGCTCGATGCTCGACCTGTGGGTGGGACTGTTCGTTTGTGCCGGCATCGGCGCGTTGCTGGTCTTGGCGCTCAAGGTTGGAAACATGAGCGGGTTCAACGTCGCCGACACCTACAAGGTGTATGCCGAGTTCGACAATGTCGGCGGACTGAAGCCGCGCGCACCGGTGAAAAGCGCGGGAGTGGTGGTCGGGCGCGTGGCCGACGTGTCTTTCGACAACCATAGCTTCCGTGCCCGTGTAACTTTGCATATCGACAAACGTTATCAGTTCCCGAAGGACTCCTCGGCCTCGATCCTGACCGCCGGCCTGCTCGGCGAGCAGTACATCGGAATGGACGGCGGGGGTGACGATCACATGCTCAAGGACGGCGATCGCCTGATAATCACCCAATCGGCGGTGGTGCTGGAGAAAATCATCGGGCAGTTTCTTTATGGCAAGGCGGCAGAGACCGGCACGGAAAAGGCAAAGTAACGGCGCGACTCGGTATTCATGGGGCCAACAATGAACACGCGAAACGGCAACAGGACAGGGCGGCGGCTGATCGGATTGCTGTTGCTCGCGGCTTCCATGACGGCATTCGAAGTCGGGGCGCAGACGCCGTCACCGGACGTGCTGGTGCGCAACACCACCGAAGAAGTCCTCACGATCATACGCAACGACAAGGACATCAAGGCCGGCAAGTTCGACCGCATCGTCGATCTGATCGAGGAAAAGGTCGCGCCCCACTTCGATTTTGTGCGCATGACCCGGCTCGCGGTCGGGCGCGCATGGCGCGACGCGACGCCGGCTCAGCGTGAGGCGTTGATCAAGGAGTTTCGCAGCCTGCTGGTGCGCTCCTACTCGGCCGCATTCACTGCTTACACAGGGGTCAGCGCCGAGTATCGGCCGTTCAGATTCAATCCGGGTGAGACCGAGGCGACCGTGCAGACGCTCATCAAACTGCCGGGCGGCGCGGAGACGGTTACCGTGGACTACGACATGGCACTCACTCCAAATGGCTGGAAGGTCTACGACGTTCGGGTCGCCGGCGCCAGTCTCATCATCAACTATCGCAACCTGTTCGCTCTGGAGATCGATCGTGGCGGAATCGACGGCCTGATCAAGAGTCTCATTAAAAGGAACAGCGCCAATGCCAATGCGGCGCCGGCCGGCAAACAATGATCAGCAGACAGGGCGACCGGTACTTGATCGAAGGCCCGGTGACGCTGGCGGGTGTCGGCGCGTTGCTCGCCGAGGGCAGCCGCAGTTTCGAAGGCAGTCCCGTGGTCGTGGACTTCGCCGGGGTGACGGAAGCCGACTCCTCGGCAATCAGCCTGATGCTGGAGTGGACCCGGCGCATGCGCGGCAGCAACCGCCAGATCTTCTTTGCCAACCTCGGCGAAAGCCTGGTGAGCATTGCCAATCTCTACGGGGTCACAGACCTGATTCCTGTCGCGGCTCAATAGCCGCCGATCCGGAAGAAAACACTCCACAACGTCGCTGTGGTCCCAGCCATCGAGATACGCGGCGTCTCCAAGACCTACGGAAGCGTACGCGCGCTTTGTGACGTCGACCTGGAAATTCCTCAGGGCGAGTTCTTCGCGCTGCTCGGACCCAACGGCGCCGGCAAGACCACGCTGATCAGCATGCTGGCAGGGCTGGCGCGCGCCAACGCGGGTTCGCTCAGGGTGATGGGCCACGACGTGGTGGCGGATTACCGGCAGGCGCGGCGTGCGCTCGGCGTGGTGCCGCAGGAGCTGGTGTTCGACCCGTTCTTCACGGTACGCGAGAGTTTGCGTTTCCAGTCGGGATATTTCGGTTTGCGCCGCAATGACGACTGGATCGACGAAGTGATGGCGCGCCTGGACCTCACCGACCGCGCCGACTTCAACATGCGGGCGCTATCCGGCGGGATGAAACGGCGGGTGCTGGTGGCGCAGGCTCTGGTGCACAAGCCGCCGGTGATCATTCTCGACGAGCCGACCGCCGGCGTGGATGTCGAACTGCGCCAGGGCCTGTGGCAATTCGTTCGCCAGCTCAACGGCGACGGCCATACCATCGTGCTGACCACGCACTATCTGGAAGAGGCCGAGTCGCTGTGCAGCCGTGTGGGCATGCTCAAGCAGGGCAGGCTGGTCGCGCTGGATTCCACGCGCAACCTCCTCAGAGGGTTCTCGGGTATTCACCTGCGGCTGCGGCTTGCCAACGGTGCGCTGCCCGGGAGTTTGCGGCCGATGCTGGCGGCCGCCCAGGTGAGCGGCGAGTACGTGCTGGCGCTGCATGATTACGCCGATGTCGAAGGCGTGCTGCGGACCATCCGCGACAACGGGCTCGAGGTGGCGGCCATGGAACTGGAGCAGCCCGACCTTGAGGAAGTGTTCGTTGCCATCATGCGCAGGGAGTGAGACGACGATGACCGGTTTCTCCACCTTGTTCTACAAGGAGATCCTGCGCTTCTGGAAGGTGAGCTTCCAGACCATCCTGGCGCCGGTGCTCACCGCGCTTCTGTACCTGCTGATCTTCTCGCACGTGCTGGAAGAGCATGTGCAGGTTTACCCGGGGGTGCGCTATACCGCGTTCTTGATACCCGGCCTGGCGATGATGTCGCTGCTGCAGAACGCCTTTGCCAACAGCTCGTCGAGTCTGATCCAGTCCAAGATCATGGGTAATATTGTCTTCATCCTGCTGCCGCCGTTGTCGCACCTCGAATTCTTCGGCGCCTATGTGCTGGCTTCGGCGGTGCGGGGTGTGGTGGTCGGACTCGGCGTGTTCGTGATTACCGCGATGTTCGTCCCGGTGCCGGTCCAGAACCTGCTTTGGGTGGTCGCCTTTGCGCTGCTCGGGTCGGCGATCCTGGGTACGCTCGGCATCATCGCCGGCATCTGGGCCGACAAGTTCGATCAGCTTGCCGCATTCCAGAATTTCGTGATCTTCCCGCTCACTTTCCTGTCGGGCGTGTTCTATTCGATCCACTCGCTGCCGCCGTTCTGGCAGCAGGTGTCGCACTTCAATCCTTTCTTCTACATGATCGACGGCTTTCGCTACGGCTTCTTCGGCGTGTCCGACGTCTCGCCGTATCTGAGTCTCGCGATTGTGGGGGGCTCCCTTTTGGCCTTATCATTCGCCACCTTGTCGCTGCTCAAGCGCGGTTACAAGCTTCGCTACTGAGGAAGCCGTTGAAATGGTCACTCCCGAACAGGTCAGGTCTTACATCCGGGACAGCCTCGCGTGCGATCACGTCGAGGTGGTCGGCGACGGCCATCATTTCGAGGCGGTGATCGTGAGCCCGGAATTCCGCGGCAAGACGCGGGTGCAGCAACACCAGGTGGTCTACCGGGCGCTGGGGGATCGCATGCGCGACGAAATACACGCGTTGTCGATGAGGACCCTGACGCCGGAGGATTGGGCTACCCGATAGCCTTCCAACAGGTTCCCGTGGACAAGCTGATCATCCAGGGCGGCGTGCCGCTTACCGGGGAAGTGCGCATTTCCGGGGCAAAGAACGCGGCCCTGCCGATCCTGTGCGCCGCTATCCTGACGCCGGAAACGCTGCAGGTGCAGAATCTCCCCCATCTGCGCGACGTCACCACGACGCTGAATCTGCTGGCGCAAATGGGCGTGGAGGTTTCGCTCGATGAGAAAATGGGCGTAGGCCTGACGGCGGCGAAGCTGCACAACCTGGCGGCGCCGTACGAGCTGGTCAAGACCATGCGCGCTTCGATCCTGGTGCTGGGACCGATGGTCGCGCGTTTCGGCGAGGCCCGCGTGTCGCTGCCGGGCGGATGTGCCATCGGCCAAAGGCCGGTGGATCTGCACATCAAGGGGCTGCAGGCGATGGGTGCGCAGATCGAGATCGAACAGGGCTATATCCATGCCCGTGCCCGTCGGCTGAAAGCCGCGCGCATCGTCATGGACCTGGTGACCGTGACCGGCACCGAGAACCTGATGATGGCGGCGACGCTGGCCGACGGCACCACCGTAATCGAGAACGCGGCCCGCGAGCCGGAGGTGGTGGATCTGGCGGAGTGCCTGAACGCGATGGGCGCGCGTATCTTCGGCGCCGGGTCCGACGTGATCACGGTCGAAGGCGTGGAGCGCCTCACGGGCGCGACCCACCGGGTAATGCCTGATCGCATCGAAACCGGCACGTTCCTGGTGGCTGCGGCGGCCAGCGGCGGCGAGATCCGGTTGAAGGGAACGCGCGCGGGAATTCTCGACTCGGTGCTGGGCAAGCTGCGCGAGGCCGGTGCGCACATCGAGCACGACCAGGACTGGATTGCCCTTTCCACCAACGGCAAGCTCAGGTCGGTGAGCCTGCGCACAGCGCCGTATCCGGCGTTCCCGACCGACATGCAGGCCCAGTTCATGGCGCTCAACGCCGTTGCCGAAGGGACGGCGGTGGTGACCGAGACCATTTTCGAGAACCGCTTCATGCATGTGCAGGAACTGCGGCGGCTCGGGGCTAAGATCGATGTGGAAGGAAATACCGCGGTGGTGCACGGCGTGGCGCAATTGCAGGGCGCGGGCGTGATGGCCACGGATTTGCGGGCCTCGGCGAGCCTGGTGCTGGCAGGGTTGGTGGCGCAGGGCGAAACCCGGGTGGACCGGGTGTACCACCTCGACCGCGGCTACGAATGTATCGAAGAAAAGCTCAGTCAGTTGGGCGCGCGCATCAAGCGCGCCCACTGACTGCGCTTTCGGCGCAGGCTAACCTGTCCGAAGGGCAGGTTAAGCGGGCTCATCGGCCTCGCGGCCGAAGCCAAAAGACATTTTGTTAAGCGGTGCGCGCATCAAGCGGGCGCACTGAATGTTCCGGTCGGTTTTTCCCGGATCAAAGACCTGTCAAATGAACATCAAGATCGCCCTGTCGAAGGGGCGCATTTTCGACGAAACGACGCCGTTGCTGAAAGCGGCGGGAATCGTCGCGTCCGAGGATCCGGAAACCTCGCGCAAGCTGATCATCGGCACCAGCCGGCCGGAAATCAGCATCATCATCGTGCGTGCTTCCGACGTGCCGACCTACGTTCAGTATGGCGCAGCCGATCTGGGGATCGCCGGCAAGGATGTGCTGCTCGAGCACGGGGGAACCGGGCTGTATCAGCCGCTCGACCTGGGAATCGCAAAGTGCAAGATGATGGTGGCGGTGCAGAACGGCTTCGACTATGAGGGCGCGGTGCGGCGCGGCGCGCGGCTGCGGGTGGCAACCAAGTACCTGAAGACGGCGCGCGAGCATTTCGCCGCCAAGGGCGTGCACGTTGACCTGATCAAGCTTTATGGCTCGATGGAACTGGCGCCGCTGGTGGGCCTGGCGGACGCGATCGTGGACCTGGTCTCCAGCGGCAACACGCTGCGCGCCAACAATCTCCAGGCGGTCGAGGAGATCATGCCGATCAGCGCCAGGCTGATCGTCAACCAGGCCGCACTCAAGCTCAAGCGCCAGGCGATCCAGCCGATGCTGGATGCTTTCGCCGGGGCAGTGGCAAAGAGCGGAAGATGATCGGGATTGCACGCTTGTCCACCCGCGATGCCGACTTCGATACGAGGCTGGCCGGCTTGCTCGCATTCGAGAATACCCAGGACGAGCGCATCGAAGACACGGTCGCGGCGATTCTGCGCGAGGTCAAGGCGCGCGGCGACGACGCGGTACTCGAGTACACGCACAAGTTCGATCAGCTCGAGGCACGCTCGCTTGCGGAACTCGAGATCGGCAAGGCCGAACTGGAGCGCGCGCTCGCCGCGCTGCCAGGCGCACGGCGCGATGCGCTCGAGCAGGCCGCGGCGCGCATCCGCGCCTACCACGAACGCCAGCCGCTCGCGTCCTGGCAATACACCGAGGCCGACGGCACGACGCTCGGTCAGAAGGTCACGCCGCTCGATCGCGTCGGCGTGTACGTGCCGGGCGGCAAGGCGGCGTACCCATCCACCGTTCTGATGAACACGCTGCCGGCCAAGGTGGCGGGCGTGAAGGAAATCATCATGGTGGTGCCCACGCCGCGCGGGAAGCGCAACGACCTGGTGCTTGCCGCCGCGTGCATCGCCGGCGTGGATCGCGTGTTCACCATCGGCGGCGCCCAGGCCGTGGCAGCGCTGGCTTACGGCACCCGGACCGTTCCCCAGGTGGACAAGATCGTCGGGCCGGGCAACGCCTACGTCGCGGCAGCGAAGCGGCGCGTCTTCGGCGTCGTTGGAATAGATATGGTGGCGGGCCCATCCGAGATCCTGGTGATCTGCGACGGCGGCACCGATCCGGACTGGGTGGCGATGGACCTGTTCTCGCAGGCCGAGCACGACGAGATGGCGCAGGCGATCCTGCTCTGCCCGGAGCGCGCATTCATCGATAAGGTGGCGGCGAGCATCGAGCGGCAGATGAAGGACATGCCGCGTGCCGGCGTGATTACTGCTGCGCTCGAGGGACGCGGCGCGCTGATCGAAACCCGCGATCTCGACGAGGCCTGCGAGATCGCCAATCGGATCGCCCCCGAGCACCTGGAGTTGTCGGTGGAAGACCCGCAGCGCTGGGTCGAGAAAATCAGGCATGCCGGCGCGGTGTTCATGGGCCGCTACGCCTCGGAGGCGCTGGGAGACTACTGCGCGGGACCGAATCACGTACTGCCGACGGCGCGCAGCGCGCGTTTCTCCTCGCCGCTCGGGGTATACGACTTTCAGAAACGCACCAGCCTGATCCAGGTTTCCGCGGACGGCGCACGCAAGCTCGGTGCAATTGCCGCCGAGCTCGCGACCGGCGAGGGCCTGCCGGCACACGCGCGTGCCGCCCAGTTGCGGTTGCGCCGATGAGCCGTTACTGGAGCGCCGTGGTCCACGGCCTGACGCCTTACGTGCCGGGAGAGCAGCCCAGGCTGCCCAACCTGGTGAAGCTCAACACCAACGAAAATCCGTACGGTCCCAGCCCGCGAGTGCTGGAGGCGCTGCGGGGCGAGGTGGCGGATTCGCTGCGCCTGTATCCCGATCCCACAAGCCAGAGACTGGTTCAGGCCGTAGCCGCCCGGCACGGGGTTGCTTCCACTCAGGTCTTTGTCGGCAATGGCTCCGACGAAGTCCTTGCGCACACCTTCCAGGCGCTGCTCCGGCACGACCAGCCGGTGTTGTTTCCGGACGTCACTTACAGCTTCTACCCGGTGTACTGCCGTTTGTACGGCATCGCTTATCGCGAGATTCCGCTGACGGATTCGCTCGAGATCGACGTCGATGACTATTTGCAGACGAGCAACGGCGGGATAGTGTTTCCCAATCCGAATGCGCCGACCGGGCGCCTGCTGGGTTTGACCGCAATCGAGCGGCTGCTGCGGGGAAATACGGCGTCCGTAGTCGTGATCGACGAGGCTTACGTGGATTTCGGCGGGACATCCGCCGTGTCGCTGGTGCACCGCTACCCCCAGTTGCTGGTGACGCACACCTTGTCCAAATCCCGTTCGCTGGCGGGGCTGCGCGTGGGCTACGCGATCGGGCATCCGGAATTGATCGAGGCGCTGATCCGGGTCAAAGACAGTTTCAACTCTTATACGATGGACCGCTTCGCCCAGGCCGGAGCCGTGGCGGCATTGGAGGATCAGAAATATTTCGAGGCGGCCTGTCGCAAGGTGATCCATAGCCGCGAGCGCCTGGTTGCCGGACTTCAGGCGCTGGGCTTCGAGGTCCTGCCCTCCGCGGCAAACTTCGTCTTCGCCCGCCATCCGCGCTGGGAAGGCGTGGAGCTGACGGCCAGGCTGCGCGAGCGCGGCATTATCGTGCGACATTTCCGCAATCCGGCCCGTATAGCCCCGTTCATGCGCATTACGGTGGGAACGGATGAGCATTGTGATGCTCTGGTCGGTGCCTTGCGCGGGATCTTTCTCGATGCGGGTGTCGCCTCGTCGGCCATGCCCTAATTGAGTTAGGATGAAGAAATTTTTGACGCCTATCGTATGCGCCAAGCCCAAGTCACCCGCAATACCCAGGAAACCCAGATCAGCGTCAAGCTCAATCTCGACGGCAGCGGCAAGTCCAAGCTTGCCACCGGCATCGGATTCTTCGATCACATGCTCGATCAGGTGGCGCGCCACAGCATGATCGACCTGGAGATCGAAGCCAAGGGCGATCTGCATATCGACGCCCACCACACCGTCGAGGATGTGGGCATTACGCTCGGCCAGGCATTCGCCAAGGCGATCGGCGACAAGAAAGGCGTGCGCCGCTATGGCCACGCCTACGTCCCGCTCGACGAAGCGTTGTCGCGGGTGGTGGTGGATCTGTCGGGCCGTCCCGGGCTCGAGTACGCGGTCGATTACACGCGCGGGCTGGTCGGCGAATTTGACATCGACCTGGTCCATGAATTCTTCCAAGGCTTCGCCAACCACGCGCTGGTGACTTTGCACATCGACAACTTCAAAGGCAGGAACGCGCACCACCAGGCCGAGACCATCTTCAAGGCTTTCGGGCGTGCGCTGCGCATGGCCTCCGAGATTGATCCACGGGCGGCCGGCGCGTTGCCCTCGACCAAGGGGAGCCTCTGAGCGTTTTCTTGGATCGGGTTTCCGGCCGCTTATGCGTCGGCAAGTACTGTTGATCACGAACCACGAGTCACGAACCACGAACCACGCTGGTATGACCGATATAGCTGTCGTTGATTACGGAATGGGCAACCTGCGTTCGGTGGCGAAGGCCCTGGAGCATGTCGCCCCCGGCAAGGTCGTTACCGTGACCAGCGATCCGGCGGTGCTGCGCGCTGCCTCCAGGGTGGTTTTCCCGGGCCAGGGCGCGATGCCGGATTGCATGCGTGAGATGGACGCGCGCGGGTTGCGCGCGCCGTTGCTGGAGGCGGCACGCAGCAAGCCGTTTCTCGGTCTGTGCATCGGCTTGCAGATGTTGTTCGAGTCGAGCGAGGAGGGTGGCGTCGAGGGTTTGGGCATACTGCCCGGAAAAGTCGTTCGCTTCCGCGCCGAACGCATGGTGGGCGACCGCGGCGAGAAGCTCAAGGTGCCGCACATGGGCTGGAACCAGGTATATCAGACCATGTCCCACCCGATGTGGGCGGGCATTCCCGATGGCAGCCGCTTTTATTTTGTGCACAGCTACTACGTGGATTCGTGGGAACAGGCTTTGGTGGCGGGTACTGCCCGTTATCCTTTCAGCTTTACCTGCGCCGTTGCGAGGAATAACATTTTCGCCGTGCAGTTCCACCCTGAAAAAAGCCAGTCTGCCGGCCTGCGCCTGTTGTCGAATTTCGTCTCCTGGGACGGAATCAACCGCGCGTCCAGCCAAAGACAGGCGATTCCCACCGCGAGCGCCTAACCCCTTGTAAACCCGTAAGGATCCCCTTGTCTGTCGCAACAGCCTCAACGGGCGCGCGCCTCTTGCGCCGCCTGCAGCGAGTGATATCCATACCATGCTGATCATTCCGGCGATTGACCTCAAGGACGGACACTGCGTCCGCCTGAAGCAAGGCTCGATGGCTGACGCCACGGTCTTTTCCGAAGATCCCGGTGCCATGGCGCGCCACTGGCTGAAACTGGGAGCCCGGCGCCTGCACCTGGTGGACCTGAACGGCGCCTTTGCCGGCAAGCCCAGGAACGAAGAGGCCGTGAAGGCCGTGATCAAGGCTGTTGGTGGGGACATTCCGGTGCAACTGGGCGGCGGCATCCGCGACCTCGATACCATCGAGCGCTATCTCGACGACGGCATCGCTTACATCATCATCGGTACGGCCGCGGTGAAGACCCCGGGATTTCTGCACGATGCCTGTTACGCCTTTCCCGGTCACATCATGGTCGGACTCGATGCCAGAGACGGCAAAGTCGCGGTGGACGGCTGGTCCAAGGTGACCGGCCACGACGTGATCGACCTGGCCAAAAAATTTCAGGATTACGGCGTCGAGGCGATCATTCATACCGATATCGGCCGCGACGGCATGATGAGCGGGGTAAATATCAAGGCGACGGTCGAGCTGGCGCGCGAATTGTCGGTCCCGGTGATCGCCAGCGGCGGGATCACCAACATCAAGGACGTGAAGGCGCTGTGCGAAGTCGAATCGGAAGGGATCATGGGCGCGATTACCGGCCGTGCAATTTACGAGGGCACCCTGGATTTCACCGAGGCACAGAAAGTCGCCGACAAGATGGCGGAGAAGACTGCCAAGGCGAAGGAGGGTGAGGCGTGAGGTGTGAGAGGTGAGGCGCGAGTTGCGGATATGCGGCGCCCGGTCCGGCCGCGGGCTCGATCCGCGCGCCCTTCCTTGACTCGATTCACTTCGACCCGCTGCAATCCGATCGCCTTTGCGCCGTGCGTCATCACCCTTTTTTCTCTCGCCTGACGCCTGACGCCTCGCGCCTCATCCATATGGGCCTTGCCAAACGCATCATCCCCTGCCTCGACGTCACCGAAGGGCGCGTGGTCAAGGGTGTCAATTTCGTCAAGCTGCGTGACGCCGGCGACCCGGTGGAGATTGCCCGCAGGTACGACGAGCAGGGCGCCGATGAACTGACTTTCCTGGATATCACCGCGAGCTCGGACAATCGCGGGCTCATCCTCGGCATCGTCGAGCAGGTTGCATCGCAGGTGTTCATTCCCCTCACGGTCGGCGGCGGCGTGCGCGAGGTAAATGACGTGCGCCGGCTGCTCAACGCAGGCGCCGACAAGGTCAGTATCAATACCGCGGCAGTGCAGAATCCGCGACTGGTGGAAGATGCGGCGGGACGCTTTGGTTCACAATGCATCGTGGTCGCGGTTGACGCCAAGCGTGTTCCGGACTCGAGTAGCTTGCGCTGGGAAGTGTTCACGCACGGCGGACGCCGCTCCACCGGCATGGACGCGGTCGAGTGGGGAAAAAAAATGCAGGCCGCTGGCGCGGGCGAGATCCTGCTTACCAGCATGGACCGGGACGGCACCAAGGCGGGATTCGATGTCGAGCTCACTTGCGCATTTTCCGAGGCCCTCGATATTCCGGTGATCGCCAGCGGCGGCGTTGGCAGCCTGCAGCACCTGGTGGACGGAATCGTTCTCGGCAAGGCCGATGCAGTGCTCGCCGCCAGCGTGTTCCACTACGGAGAATTCACGGTGCAGCAAGCCAAGCAGTACATGGCGCGACACGACATCGAGGTGCGGCTGTGAGCGACGCCTGGCTCGACGAGGTGGCCTGGGACCAGCATGGCCTGGTTCCCGCGATTGCGCAGGAGGCGGGCACCGGAAAGCTGTTGATGCTCGCGTGGATGAACCGGGAAGCGCTCGCCGAGACCGTGCGTTCGGGCCGGGCGGTATACTGGTCGCGCTCGCGAGACAAGCTCTGGCGCAAGGGCGAGGAATCCGGCCACGTCCAGCATGTCAGGGAAATCAGGCTCGACTGCGATGGCGATGTCGTGGTGCTCGAGGTGGATCAGGTCGGCGGCATCGCCTGCCACACCGGCCGCAGTCGCTGTTTCTTTCGCCGGCTCGACAACGGCGCATGGGTCGTCACCGAGCCGGTGATCAAGGATCCGCGGGAAATCTACGAGTCCAAGCCATGATAGACGCCAACATCCTGCGCCGGCTTGCGGAAATCATCGAGAGCCGCAAGCACGGCGATCCGGGCAACTCCTACGTCGCGGGCCTGTTTGCAAAAGGCCACGACGCCGTGCTCAAGAAGGTCGGCGAGGAGGCGGCCGAGACGCTGCTCGCCGCGAAGGACGGTGATAAACTCCATATCGTTCGAGAAACCGCCGATCTGTGGTTTCACTGCCTGGTCATGCTTGCATGGCACGGTCTCGGGCCCGACGACGTGCTTGCCGAGCTGCGGCGCCGGGAAGGCATTTCCGGGATAGACGAGAAGTCATCCCGACCCAGGTAATCAGGCCGGCGGGCCGGATCGTTATCGAAGAACCTCTGGGGCAATCAATCAGAAAAATGGCCGCCGAGAATTGCGTTTTCTGTAAGGTCGTCAGGGGCGAGATCCCCAGCCGCAAGGTGTACGAGGACGACGAGATTCTGGCCTTTCACGACATCAACCCGGTGGCGCCGGTGCACTTCATGCTGATCCCCAAGGAGCACGTGGCATCGCTCGCACAGGTCGAGGATCGGCACCAGCAGATGCTGGGGAAGATGCTGCTGCTTGCACACCGGCTGGCAAGCGAGCAGGGATCGCCGGACGGGTTCCGCGCCATCGTCAATACCGGGCGGGTCGGACGGCAGGACGTGTTTCATGTGCACATGCATGTGCTCGGCGGCAGGGATCCGCTGCCTGGAATGATTCAGCGGTCAAAGTAAACATTTCGTATCGGGAGTGAAAAGATGGGTTCCTTCAGCATCTGGCATTGGCTAATCGTTCTTCTGGTGGTGCTGCTGATTTTCGGCACCAAGAAGCTTCGCAACATGGGTTCCGACCTGGGCGGCGCGGTGCGCGGCTTCAAGGAAGGGATGAAAAACGCGGACGACGAGAAGACGACGGCCAGGATCGACAGCAGCGGCGCCGGTCAGACCATCGAAGGCGAAGTCAAAGACAAGACCAAGAGCTAGCCGGAGACGGCCGCTTCTTGGATTGAGTCATGTTCGACATCGGTTTTACCGAGATCTTCGTCATCGGGGTCGTTGCGCTGATCGTTATCGGCCCCGAGCGTCTGCCGCGCGTAGCGAAAACCGTCGGCCATCTGTTCGGCCGCATGCAGCGCTACGTTTCCGAGGTCAAGGCGGACATAAACCGTGAAATCGAACTCGACGAACTGCGCAAGCTGCAGTCCACGATGCAGGATGCGGCGCGCTCCATCGAACAGTCGGTCACGTCGCAGGTCAGCTTCATCGAATCCGAAGTCAAGCAGGCCGGGACCGAAGTCCAGAAGCAGGTGGAATCCGCGGTGGCTCCGATTTCCGGAATTCAGTTGATGCCGACCGCCACGCCGGCGAGCGGAAGCGAATCGCCTGCTGCCGAAGAACCGGCGCAGAAAGCACCTGTGCCCGAAGAGCCGGAGCCGCAGCTCGAACTGGGACTGGGCAAGCCGGCCCCGGACGACAAGCGCGCCTGATTCCGCGGCGCGCGTCGAACCTCCCTTCAGCAACGCCAACCAGCGATCCACGATGATCGAGCCCGATTCCTTCATGTCGCACCTGGTCGAACTCAGGGACCGGCTGTTGCGGTGCGTGATCGCGCTCGTGCTGGTGTTCGTTTGCCTGTTTCCGTGGGCGCGCGATATCTACTCCATGCTTGCCAAGCCCTTGCTCGCGTCTTTGCCTGCGGGCGGGCAACTGATTGCAACTGAAGTCACGGCGCCTTTTTTTGTGCCGATCAAGGTGACAATGATGGCCGCGCTGGTGATCGCGCTGCCCTACCTGCTTTATCAGATCTGGGCGTTCGTGGCGCCGGGGCTTTACGCACACGAAAAAAAACTGGTGATACCCTTGATCATTACCAGCACGGTGCTGTTTCTGTGCGGGATGGCGTTTGCGTATTTTCTGGTGTTTCCGATCGTGTTCCATTTCATCATCTCGGTCGCGCCGGAAGGTGTGGCGGTAATGACCGACATCGGCAAGTACCTGGACTTCGTCCTCACCCTGTTTATGGCCTTCGGTGTGACCTTCGAAGTGCCGGTGGCAGTGGTGATCCTGGTGCGGATGGGGATGGTAAGCGTCGCGAAACTGCGGGATATCCGTCCCTACGTCATCGTCGGTGCATTCGTTATCGGCGCCATTTTCACGCCGCCCGACATGGTGTCGCAGGTCATGCTTGCCGTTCCTTTGTGGGTGCTGTACGAACTCGGGATTTTCGTGGCGCAGTGGGTCGGGAAGTCCGCTGCCGCGGAAACCACATCCGACCCGGCAGCGTGACCGGTCGCGAAGATACCGGGGCAATTATTCGAGTTCGCCGCGGCGGCTGGGCTTCGGCCGTTTGCCGACGTTCACCTCGATCAGCATCTCGGCGCGGTTGCGCAGGATTTTCAGCGTCGCCTGCTTTCCCGGTTCGAGGGCGGCGATCAGATTGAGCATGCTGGTCGAGTCGACAACCGGGCTGGATTCCACCGCGACCAGAATGTCTCCGGGCTTGACGCCGGCACGATCAGCGGGCCCGCTGCGCAGCACGCCGGCGATGAGCGTGCCCTTGGTGCCGGAAAGCCGGAACGACTCGGCCAGTTCCGCAGAAATATCCTGCACTTCCACGCCGATCCAGCCGCGCGTCACCGATCCGGTTCCGACGATCTGCTGCATGACCTGTTTGGCGAGATCCGCCGGAATGGCGAAGCCGATCCCGAGCGAACCGCCGCTGCGCGAGTAGATCGCGCTGTTGATACCGACCAGATTGCCCGCCGAATCCACCAGCGCACCGCCTGAATTGCCGGGATTGATTGCAGCATCGGTTTGAATGAAATTCTCGAAGGTGCTGATGCCCAGGTGACTTCGGCCGAGCGCGCTGACAATGCCCATGGTCACCGTCTGGCCGACACCGAAAGGGTTGCCGATCGCGAGCACCATGTCGCCGACCGAAAGCTTCTGTGGATTTCCGAACGTGACTGCGGGGAGGTCGGTGATGTCGACTTTGAGCACCGCAAGGTCGGTTTCGGGATCGGTGCCGACGATTCGGGCCGGCGCCTTGCGGCCGTCAGCCAGCGCCAACTCGATCTCGTCTGCCGCCTCGATCACATGATGGTTGGTCAGAATGTAGCCTTCCGGTCCGACGATCACGCCGGAACCGAGGCTGGAACTGTGCTGGGTGTCGCCGTCCAGCTGGTCGCCGAAGAAGCGCCGGAATAACGGATCATCCATGAACGGGTGCCGCGGAACCTTCACTTCCTTGCTGGTGAAGATATTCACTACCGAAGGCATGGCCTTCTTCGCCGCCGAGCTGAGCGAAGTCATGCTGGCACGATCCCCCGGCCCGTCGGCCGCCTCACGGACGGTGACAATGCCGCCGCCGCGGGCGCTCAACGAGACCAGATCGGGCCGCAAGGTGACGACCACGAACAATGCCGCCAGGCTGATCGTCACTGCCTGGGAGAATATGAGCCAAAACTTGCGCATGAAAGCAAACCTGGGACGTGGAGGAACGCAACGGCGGGCGCGGGCGTCCACGCATTATTCACCAAATGGTCTTGTCGTAGAAGCGTCCCCGGCCGCGCCGAAACCTGCTTGCGCGGTTGCTGGAATTGCTCCCAGACAATGCCCGGATGCCTCTCAATGCTGCCCGATTAAGGCTTAGAAATCCGCAACTTGGGCCAACGAATCCGGTTTGACAAGGGGCGCGCCGTTCCACTACACTACGCGGCTTTCGCTAATGCCCCCGCGGAATGACCGCCATGAAAACATTTTCAGCCAAGACGCACGAGGTGAAGCGCGATTGGTTCGTGATCGACGCCACCGACAAGGTGCTGGGGCGACTGGCCGCCGAGATCGCGAAACGCCTGCGCGGCAAGCACAAAGTTACGTTTACTCCGCATGTGGACACCGGTGATTACATCGTTGTCGTCAACGCCAAGAAACTGCGCGTGACCGGCAACAAGGCCGAACAGAAAATTTACTATCGCCACTCGACTTACCCGGGCGGCATTTACAGCACCAACTTCGCCAAACTACAGGGCAGATTCCCCGGTCGCGTGCTGGAAAAGGCGGTAAAAGGCATGCTGCCGAAAGGCCCGCTTGGCTATGCGATGCTGAAGAAACTGAAGGTCTATCCCGATGGCGAGCACCCGCACGCCGCGCAACAGCCGCAAGCACTGAATTT
>JBGQGT010000001.1:0-27901 GCA_041497595.1 Gammaproteobacteria bacterium | reverse complement strand
CGGAGGAACTGCGCGCCGATTTCAAATCGCTGGTCGGCGATGCGTCACCGGAAAAAGTGGTGCATCAGTGCGGCTCGGGCGTGTCTGCCTGCCACAATCTGCTGGCGATGGAAATAGCCGGCATCAAGGGCGCCCGGCTTTATCCCGGTTCGTGGAGCGAGTGGATCGCCGATCCATCGCGCCCTGTGGCCAGCTAGAGGTCGTCACCCGGCAGCGTGAGCGGGCCCGCCGACGTCGTTCTCCTGATCCACGCCATGTTCGTGGCGTTCGTGGTCGGCGGCTTGGCGTTCATCTGCATCGGCGCCTTGTGCGGTTGGCGATTCGTTCGCAATTTTGTCTTTCGCGTACTGCACATGGCGACGATCCTCTTCGTTTGCGCCGAAGCGTTTATCGGTGTCGCCTGTCCGCTCACCGTCCGGGAGGATCAGTTGCGCGGCCGCCCTGCGGAAAGCGGATTCGTCGCCCACTGGCTTCACCGCATCCTTTACTACGATTTTCCCGCATGGGTGTTCCTGACACTGTACCTCTTGTTCGCATTGGCGGTCGCTGCATCGTTCGTTCTGATCCCTCCAAGTCGCGATCACGATCGGAAATAAAAACGGGCGGCTTTGCCGCCCGTTCGTGTACCTCCACAAACATGCGTCAGCCGAGCATGTCGGACCAGATATTCCTGCCCCAGGCTTCCGCGTACTGGCCTTCCAGTTCGCTCGCCGCTGCAGACACACCGCTGCCTCCCGGGACGATCTCCATGGTTTTCTTCTCCGGGACATAGGCATGCACGGAAGCAACATGGATGACTTCCTTGTCGCTCACAAAGCTGTAGCAGGTGTTGGTGACCAGCGGCTGAGTATTAACCGCTTCACCGTGCATCAGCGCCACCACTGCGGCGGCGCAGACCTTCGCGTGCTGGTTCGCCATGTGCCCGGACTTGGGCATCTGCGGCGCGGCCATGATGGCATCACCGAGTACGTGCACGTTCTTCACGGTCGATGACTCATATGTCAGAAAATCCACACCGCACCACCTGTTGTTCGCGGTGATCAACCCGGCGTCTAAGGCAATCTTACCGGCACGCTGGGGTGGGACCACGTTCAACACATCGGCCTTGACCTCTTCGAATGCGAGTTTCGCCGTCAAGGCGGCCGCATTCACTCCGGAGAGTTCGCTGTTCGGTCGGTACTCGATGATCCCGGCGTAGCGCTCGCTCCACGCCTTCATGAACAGCGCCTTCTTCGACACCACGTCCTCATTGGCGTCGAGGATGAGGACCTTGGATTTCGGCTTGCTGGTCTTGAAGTACCACGCCACCTGGCAGGCGCGTTCGTACGGTCCCGGCGGGCAGCGGTACGGAGCTTTGGGAATCGTCATTGCGTACACGCCGCCGTCCGCCATGGCCTCCAGTTGCTTGCGCAGCGCCACAGTCTGCGGCCCGGCCTTCCAGGCATGCAGCACCCGCGCCTGCGCCTGGGGCGTATCCAAGCCGGGCACCTCGTTGTAGAGAATGTCCACTCCCGGCGCCACCATCAGGCGATCGTACTTGAGCGTACCGCCTTTCCCCAATCGCACTTCCTGCGCGACCGGATCGATCGCCGTTGCCTCGTCGCGGATCAGCTTCACGCCATACTTGGCCTGAAGCTTGCCATAGTCGCGGGTGAGGTCCTTCAACTGGATGACGCCGGCAAGCACGCGGTTCGAAAGCGGGCAGGAAACGAACTCCGCGTCCCGCTCGACCAGAATGACCTCGATATCCGGCCCCCACATGCGCACATACTTGGCGGCGGTCGCACCGGCGTAGCCGCCTCCAATTACCACCACCCTGCCCACGGTCCTGGATGTCGTGGCGGTCGCGCAACCGATGCTTCCGGATAATGCAGCCGAGACCGACAACCACTTTACGAAATCGCGACGTGTCAAAGCCATTTTCCCTCTCCTCGGCTCCCGGGCTTCACTTCAGTGGTTGCGCAGCGAAGTACTCCGCGATTCGCTCGATCTGTTCGTCCGAGTAGCCCTTGGCGTGCTGATGCATGACGGTTGCCGTCCTTGTTCCGGCCTTGAACTCCTTCATGGCATTCACGATGTACGCCTTGTCCAACCCGGCCAGCAACGGCATGCCGCCCTCGCTATGGCCGTTGGTGCCATGACAGCCGGTGCAGGTTGCAGCCCAATTGCGCCCGTTGACGTTTTTGTCTGCCGCGAGCGTCGGAACGCTCGCTCCGGCGAGCAGCAGCGCCGCGAATGTGATGCCTGCCCTGATCATTGCCGTTCTCCTAATCAAAACGCGTGACTACAACGCCGTGTGCGGTCCATTCGCATACACGTTACTCGCGGCCGAAAGGCGGCGCAACCCTGCCGGTGCGCCCGAGTGCGGCCCGGATTCCCAGAAAAAAAACCGGACCTCGCGGGTCCGGCTCGGGTTGCGTCATTGCGTTCGTTCAGGCGAGGCTTTCTTCCTTGGCTTCGTCGAAAAGCAGCCTGGTCTTGCCTTCGGCATCCACGTCGACCGTAACCTTGCCGCCGCTCGCGAGGCGTCCGAACAGAAGCTCGTCGGCCAGCGCAGTACGTATCGTATCCTGAATCAGCCGCGACATGGGCCGCGCGCCCATCAGCGGATCAAAGCCTTTCTTGGCGAGATAGGCCTTGAGGGCATCGGTGAAGGCCACTTCCACTTTCTTCTCGTGCAATTGCTCCTCGAGTTGCATGAGAAATTTGTCCACCACCTTGATGATGATGTCGTGGGACAGCGCCGAGAAGGAAATGGCGGCATCCAGCCGGTTGCGGAATTCCGGCGTGAACATGCGCTTGATCTCCGCCATTTCGTCTCCGGCAACCACCTGCTGGGTGAATCCCATCGATGTCTTCGACAGCTCCGAGGCGCCTGCGTTGGTGGTCATGACGATCACGGTATTGCGAAAGTCCGCCTTGCGCCCGTTGTTGTCGGTGAGCGTGCCGTGGTCCATCACCTGCAGCAGGATATTGAAAATGTCCGGGTGCGCCTTCTCGATCTCGTCGAGCAGCAGCACCGAGTACGGATGCTTGGTGATCGCCTCGGTGAGCAGCCCGCCCTGGTCGAAACCGACGTAACCGGGCGGCGCGCCAATCAGGCGTGACACCGCATGCCTTTCCATGTACTCGGACATGTCGAAGCGGATCAGTTCCACACCCATGGTATAGGCGAGTTGGCGCGCCACTTCGGTCTTGCCCACCCCGGTGGGGCCGCTGAACAGGAAGCAGCCGATCGGTTTCTGCGGATTGCCCAGGCCGCTTCTCGACATCTTGATCGAAGCCGCCAACGCGTCGATCGCTTTCTCCTGGCCGAATACCACCGCTTTCAGGTCGCGGTCGAGGTTCTGCAACTTGCTGCGATCGGTGGAAGAAACGCTCTGCGCCGGCACACGCGCGATCTTGGCGATGATCTCCTCGATCTCGTGTTTGCTGATGACGCGCTTCTGCTTGGACTTGGGCAAGATGCGCTGCGCCGCGCCGGCCTCGTCGATCACGTCGATGGCCTTGTCGGGCAAATGGCGATCATTGATGAAGCGCGCGGACAGCTCCGCCGCCGAGGTGAGCGCCGAGGCGGTGTACTTGACCCCGTGGTGTGCCTCGAAACGCGTCTTCAGACCACGCAGGATCTCGACGGTTTCCGCGACCGATGGTTCGGTCACGTCGATCTTCTGGAAACGTCGCGACAGCGCGTGGTCTTTTTCGAAAATGCCGCGGAACTCGGTGTAGGTCGTGGCACCTATGCACTTCAGGCTCCCGGACGCCAGCGCCGGCTTGAGCAGATTGGAGGCGTCCAGCGTCCCGCCGGAGGCCGCACCGGCGCCGATCAGCGTGTGGATCTCGTCGATGAACAGGATCGCGTTGGGGTTGTCGGTAAGCTGCTTGAGCACCGCTTTCAGCCGTTGCTCGAAGTCGCCACGGTACTTGGTGCCGGCCAGCAGCGCACCCATGTCGAGCGCGTAGACCTGGCAGCGCGACAGGATCTCGGGCACGCTGCCCTCGATGATGCGGCGCGCCAATCCCTCGGCGATCGCGGTCTTTCCCACCCCGGCCTCGCCCACCAGAAGCGGATTGTTTTTGCGCCGGCGGCACAGCGTCTGGATCACGCGCTCGAGTTCGCGTTCCCGGCCGATCAGCGGATCGATCTTGCCGGAGATGGCGAGCGCGTTCAGGTTCATGGTGTAGCTCTCGAGCGCGCCCCCCGAAGTCTGCTCCTGCTCGGAATCGGCGTCCGCCTCCGGTTGCTGCTTGGCGGGAGCCGCCTGCGGCACCTTGGTGATGCCATGGGAGATGAAGTTCACAATGTCCAGGCGCGTTACGCCCTTCTGGTGCAGGAAGTACACCGCATGCGAGTCTTTCTCGCCAAAGATCGCCACCAGTACGTTGGCACCAGTCACCTCTTTCTTGCCCGAAGACTGCACATGCAGGATCGCGCGCTGGATCACTCGCTGGAAGCCGAGCGTAGGCTGGGTGTCGATTTCTTCGCCGCTCACCACCGGGGTATGTTCGTTGATGAAGTCGTTCAGGAGCTTTCTCAGTTCCTCGACGTTGGCGGCGCATGCGCGCAGGACCTCCGCGGCGGACGGATTGTCCAGCATGGCGAGCAGCAGGTGCTCCACGGTGATGAATTCGTGGCGCTTCTGCCGTGCTTCCATGAACGCCATGTGCAGACTGACTTCTAACTCCTGCGCAATCATGTTTCCTCCATCACGCATTGAAGCGGATGCTGATGCTGCCTCGAAAAAGCGATGACCTGCTCGACCTTGGTGGCGGCCACATCCTTAGGATACACCCCGCACACGCCCATGCCCTCCCTGTGTACTTTGAGCATGATCTGGGTCGCCTGTTCTCGCGTCATCGAAAAAAACGTCTGGAGAACGGAGACCACGAAGTCCATGGGTGTGTAGTCGTCGTTCAACAGCAGGACTTTGAACAGGGGCGGGGGCTTGACCTTGCTTTTCTCGGCCTCCAGAAGCGTGCTGTCGCGAGTTCCCGTTGCCATAACCTGCTGTCTCGCTTCCACTGCCTTCACCAAGACCTAATTTTGCTGATAACCGGGGAAATTACAAGTGCAGAATCCGGACCCGGCCGGAGATTTGGCAGATTCTCTAAAACCGCGTTGCAACAAACGCTTGCGAAGGTTTTGGGGTACTTGACTTCCCAAAATAAATGACCTAAAAAGTGGATAGGTGTTTGGCTTCAAGGATACTGCAGTACCGGTTTTGCCGATAACGCGGACTTGAAACTCAAACAATCGGCGGGTTTCCGGCCCGCGTTTTTCATCAGGGGAAGTGGAGTATGGCAACTGGTACTGTAAAGTGGTTCAACGATGCGAAGGGCTATGGTTTCATCACGCCCGACGACGGCAGCGAAGATCTGTTTGCCCATTTTTCGGCAATTCAGATGAACGGCTTCAAGACGCTCAAAGAGGGCCAGAAGGTGAGTTTCGAAGTCACCCAGGGACCAAAGGGGAAACAGGCCTCCAACATCCAGGCCGCCTAAAGGCTGCCGGGCGGCGCAAACGACTCCGCCGGCAGGTTCAGAACATTCGAAGCCCGCGACAACGTCGCGGGCTTTTTGTTTTTGCGGGTCGCTCAATGCTTCATGCGCTCGATCATGGCGTTGCCGAACCCGGAGCAGGAGACCTGCGTGGCCCCGGTCATTAGACGCGCAAAGTCATAGGTCACGACTTTGTCGCGGATAGCCGCCTCCATGGAACTGACAATGAGATCGGCCGCCTCAACCCAACCCAAGTGACGCAGCATCATCTCCGCCGAGAGAATCAGCGAACCCGGGTTGACGTAGTCCTTGCCGGCATACTTCGGTGCCGTTCCATGGGTCGCTTCGAACATCGCCACCGAGTCGCTCATATTGGCTCCTGGCGCAATGCCGATTCCGCCCACCTGGGCCGCCAAGGCGTCCGAGATGAAGTCACCGTTCAGGTTGAGCGTAGCGATGACGTCGTATTCGTCCGGACGCAGCAGGATTTGCTGCAGGAAAGCGTCGGCGATCGCATCCTTTACCACCATCCCGTTCGGCAGTTTCATCCACGGCCCGCCGTCAAGCAGCTCCGCCCCAAACTCGCGCTTGGCGAGCGCGTAACCCCAGTCCCGAAAAGCGCCTTCGGTGAACTTCATGATGTTGCCCTTGTGCACCAGGGTGACCGACCTGCGCTTGTTCGCGATTGCGTACTGGAGCGCCTTGCGCACCAGGCGCTCGGTGCCCTCGCGCGAGACCGGCTTGATGCCGATTCCCGAGGTCTTGGGAAAGCGGATTTTCTTCACCCCCATCTCCTTGATCAGGAAATCGATAACCTTGCGGGAACCTTCGGATTCCGCGGCCCACTCGATGCCCGCGTAAATGTCCTCGGTGTTCTCCCGGAAGATCACCATGTCGGTCTTTTCGGGCTGTTTCAGCGGGCTGGGCACGCCCTTGAAGTAGCGCACGGGGCGCAGACACACGTACAGGTCGAGTTCCTGGCGCAACGCTACGTTGATCGAGCGGATGCCGCCACCCACCGGCGTGGTGAGCGGTCCCTTGATCGAGACCACGAACTCCTTGCTGGCCTGCAGCGTGTCTTCCGGCAGCCAGACGTTTTCGCCGTAGACCTTGCAGGATTTTTCGCCGGCATACATCTCCATCCACACGATCTTGCGTTTGCCCCCATAGGCTACCTGGACCGCTGAATCCATGACCCTGCGCATCACCGGCGTAATGTCTACACCGGTACCGTCACCCTCAATGAAGGCAATGATCGGATTGGCGGGAACGTTCAGCGTGTAGTCCTTGTTGACGGTGATCTTCTGTCCCGTGGAAGGAACCTTGATGTGCTGGTACATGAAATTGGCCTCGATTCGACGTGAAGATGGATGCAATTGAATTGCCAGCGGTAATGCGAAGCGGTCAAGGGCGCCAATTGTAAAGCAACGCCCGCTCGCGGTTCACCGGAACCCACTCCAAGCGCGCGCCTGATTCTGTCCGGGCGATTTCTCCGACGACGCGGAAAATCGAATCACGCACGGACCACCCGCGACGTTCCATGCTTTCGCCGGGGTCGTGCCGACCTCGCCGATGCACCCATCCAAACATGCAGTACGCCGTCGAAATCGAGTCGGCAAGGTCCATGAAACCCCATTTGCGCGTTGCAAAAGCGCGCGATCCAAAAATCCATAACTTATTCATTATTTGAATGAATTTGTGCATCTGCTTTCTTGTTGCGGCGCATGAAAAACCCGATGTACTGTCGCCTGTACCATCCTTGCGTCAGTAACCGATGACGAAATACGGATGCGAGGCCGAGCACAAACGCGATGACTCCGAGCGGTGTGCCAGATCCGATCTCTGGCTTCCCCGTGGTTGAGAGTGCCGGCGCGCCGGCACTCGGCAAACAGGGATCCGTGTCCACGATGTTTCGAGTGACCGGCAATCTGGAAATCGCAAGAATCAAGAACGATTGGTCCGATCATCCGCGCTGGAAAGGCGTGCAACGTCCCTACTCCGCCGAGGACGTCTACCGGCTGCGCGGCACGCTTGCCATCGAGTAAACGCTCGCCCGCCGTGGAGCCGAAAAACTGTGGCAGCTGCTCAAGCAGGAGCCGTTCGTCAACGCTCTTGGCGCACTCACCGGCAACCAGGCCTTGCAGCAGGTCAAGGCCGGGCTCAAGGCGACTTATCTCTCCGGCTGGCAGGTTGCAGCGGATGCCAACTTTTCCAGCGAGATGCATCCCGATCAGTCGCTGTATCCGGCCAACAGCGTTGCCGCGGTGGTCCGGCGGATCAACAACACATTTATCCGCGCCGACCAGATCCATCACGCCGAAGGCAAGGACGACATCGACTGGTTCGCCCCGATCGTTGCCGATGCCGACGCCGGCCTCGGCGGCGTGCCGAATGCATTCGAGCTGATGAAGTCGATGATCAAAGCCGGCGCGGGCGGCGTGCATTTCGAAGATCAACCGGCTTCCGCGAAGAAGTGCGGCCACATGGGCGGCAACGTGCTGGTACCGACGCAGGAGGCCGTGCAAAAGGTCGCCGCCGCTCGGCTGGCTTCGGACATCGTGGGCGTGCCGACAGTGCTGTTCGCGCGCACGGACGCCTAAGGTGAAGCTGTTGACGTCGGATTTCGACGAGAACGACAAACCCTTCTGCACCGGCGAGCGCACCGCAGACGGCTACTACCGGGTGATCAACGGCATCCAGCAGGCGATCTCGCGGGGACTTGCCTACGCGTTCTTCACCGACCTGATCTGGTGCGAAACCGGCAAACCCGACCTCGCGTTCGCCAGGCAATTTGCCGAGGCGATCCAAAAGCAGTATCCAGGCAAACTGCTCGCGTACAAGCGCTCGCCGTCGTTCAATTGGAAGAAGAACCTGGACGATGTATCGATCGCCAGGTCCCAGCGCGAATTGGGCGCGATGGGCTACAATTTCCAGTTCATCATGCTGGCCGGATTCCACTCGCTCAACATGTTCGAACTGGCGCGCGGCTACGCCACCGAGAACGTGAGCGCCTACGTGCGGCTGCAGCAGGCCGAATCTGCCGCCGAAGCGCACGGCTATGCGGCGACCAAGCATCGGCGCGAAGTCGGCACGGGTTATTTCGACGACGTGACCCAGGCGGTGCAGGCCGGACACTTTTCGGTCACAGCGCTGACCGGCTCGACCGAAGAAGAACAGTTCGTCTAGGGAAGCTCTGACCAAGTTCCACATGCGCGACCGAGACTATTCGGGTCGAGGGCAAGACGGCGAGGACGCCGTGTAGCCGGACGGCTGTGACTCGTTAGCGGTACGTGCCCCGGAGCGGGATGCATCGTGCCGAATGTGCGCGTGCTTGTGCGTGCCTCCGCGGTCACATCCCCGGAGGGGCCCCTGTTCCGCGCTGCGGCGTGCCTAGCAGTCATCCGCACCTGGCGCAACGCGCGTCGCGGAACCTGATCAGAGCTTCCCGTGGCGCTTCGCTGCGTTCCACACGGCCGCGGTATGGCAAGCTGTGCTTGCCGCCGCCGCCTTTCACTCTTATCATTTTGCGAAATTATTTTTCACAATGTAAAACGCTCGAACCAACCGGAAGCCCGACATGACCCAGCCGAACATCCCCGCCGGCATGCAAGTGCAAGGACGCATCACACCCGAATACGCGCAGATTCTCACAGGCGACGCGCTTGCCTTTCTCGCCAAGCTGCATCGCGACTTCAACGCCCGCCGTCTTGAGCTGCTGGCATGGCGCGCGCAGCGCCAGAAGGCACTCGACGCCGGAAAGCTGCCGGATTTCCTGCCCGAAACAAGGCACGTGCGAGAGGCCGACTGGCAGGTCGCACCGGTACCGCAGGATCTCCAGGATCGGCGCGTGGAGATTACCGGGCCGACCGACCGCAAGATGGTGATCAACGCGCTCAATTCCGGCGCCAGCATGTTCATGGCCGACTTCGAAGATTCTTCGACCCCTACCTGGGACAACCAGTTGCAGGGCCAGATCAATATGCGCGACGCGGTCAATCGCAGCATTTCCTTCACCAGTCCCGAAGGCAAGCAATACCGGCTCACCGACAAGACCGCTACTTTGCTGGTGCGCCCGCGCGGCTGGCACCTCAGCGAGAAGCATGTAGTCGTCGACGGCCAGCCGACGTCGGGATCGCTGTTCGACTTCGGCCTGTACTTCTTCCACAACGCCAAGGCCCGGGTCAAGCAGGGTTCGGGCGTCTATCTTTACCTTCCGAAAATGGAATCGCACCGCGAGGCGAGGCTGTGGAACGACGCCTTCGTGTTCGCGCAGAAAGAACTCGGCGTTCCGCAAGGCACGGTCAAGGCCACGGTATTGATCGAAACCATTCTCGCGACTTTTGAAATGGAAGAGATCCTGTACGAGTTGCGCGAACATTCGGCGGGACTGAACTGCGGCCGTTGGGACTACATCTTCAGCTGCATCAAGAAATTCCGGAACCAGAAGGACTTCATCCTCGCCGACCGGCATCTGGTGACCATGGTGAGCCCCTTCATGCGCTCCTATTCCCTGCTGCTGATCAAGACCTGCCACAAGCGCGGTGCCTTCGCGATGGGTGGCATGGCTGCGCAAATTCCGATCAAGAACGATCCCGCCGCAAACGAGGCGGCGCTGGCGAAAGTACGCGTCGACAAGGACCGCGAGGCCAATGACGGCCACGACGGAACCTGGGTTGCGCACCCCGGGCTGGTAGCGATCGCCAAGGAAGCCTTCGACAAGGTCATGAAGACCCCGAACCAGATCCACAAGAAGCGCGACGACGTCAACGTCAGCGTAAAAGACCTGCTCAATTTCCAGCCCAAGGGTCCGGTCACCGAAGCCGGGTTGCGCACCAACATCAATATCGGCATACAGTACCTGGGCGCCTGGCTTGCCGGCACCGGCTGTGTGCCGATATTCGACCTGATGGAAGACGCCGCCACCGCGGAAATTTCGCGGGCGCAGATCTGGCACTGGATCCGCAGTCCCCTGGGAATCCTGGACGATGGCCGCAAGGTCACCAAGGAATTATTCCGCGAACTGGTGCCGCGGGAACTCGAAAAAGTGCGGCAATTGCTCGGCGACAAGGGTTACGCAGCCGGGAAATATCCGGAAGGTACAAAGATGTTCGAGGAACTGACGCTCGCCGAAGACTTTGTCGAATTCCTCACCTTGCCGGCGTACGACTACCTCATCGCGAACGAGCAACGCTGAATCGCGCCGGCCCGGCTTCTCGTGGGCCCAGTCCATGCCGAGGGTTCTCCTCTTCAACAAGCCCTGCGGCGTTCTTTGCCAGTTCAGTCCGAGCGCGGGCAAGCGCACGCTCAAGGACTTGATACCGGTTGCCGACGTCTACCCGGCCGGCCGGCTCGATGCCGACAGCGAAGGTCTGGTGCTGCTGACCGACGACGGAAAGCTCCAGCACGCCATCAGCGACCCGAAAATGAAGCTGCCCAAGACCTACTGGGTACAGGTCGAGGGCGAGCCCGACGAAGCGGCGTTGCGCCGGTTGCGCTCCGGCATCGACCTCGGCGACTTCGTCACGCATCCGGCACGCGCAAGGCGCATCGACCAGCCGTCCGGGCTATGGGAGAGGATTCCCCCGATCCGCGTCCGCAAATACATTCCGACCAGCTGGATCGAAATAGAACTGCACGAAGGCAAGAACCGGCAGGTAAGGCGGATGACCGCGGCGGCAGGTTATCCGACCCTGCGCCTGATCCGCTCCCGCATCGGACCCTGGACCCTAAATGGCATCCTGCCGGGCCAATTCCGCCTGATCGACCAGCCGCAATTGCGGATTTGAAGCGGTTTCGGCCGGTTGTAACAATATGTGTCAACCGCGCCTATCGGACGGCGTTACTGCACCTGACGCCCGATGGGTGTCTATACCCCCGGTAAAACCAGACTATGGAGAGTACTGACATGAAGAAGCTATTTGCCGCCCTGATCGCCGCCCTGTTTGCCGCAGTGACTTTTTCGGCGGTTGCTGCCGACACAGCAGCCAAGCCGGCTGATTCGGCCAAGCCCGCGAAGACCGCCAAGAAGCATCACAAAAAGGTCGCGCCTAAGGTCGAAGAACCTGCTGCTCCGGCCAAGAAGTAAGCTTAAGACCCGGTTTTGGCAACGCAAGGCAGGCCTCAGGCCTGCCTTTTTTCATTTCGTCCGGCGTTTGACGCTGTCGCAAAATGTCCCTATTCTTTGCGGCGATTTTATTGCGTGGTGGACAGGTCGACCCTGCCGAACTCGACAACCAAAGCGATTGGACCCACCATGAGATACGTCACCTTATTCGCCCTATCGCTTACGATCGCCGTGCCGCCTGCATTGGTGCTTGCCAGCGTCGCCCCGAATTCGGGTGTATCCGCGATGAGCCAATCCGGCGCCAAAGTTGCACCCGCGAAACCGCCCGTCGAGGACAACAAAGATCAGCACGAGTACGGCAAGGAGTCGGCGAAATAACGGCGGCGCGACCCCGCGGAGAAAGGCAGGGTGGTGTCCCTGCCTTTTTTCATTTTCCTCGAGCCTGGAGCGGCACTGAATCCCTGAATGAGCGAATGGGCCGACATCCTGAAGTTGACCGTCGCGCTGCTGGCCATCGTCGATCCGATTGCCAGCATTCCGGTGTTTCTGAGCACCACTGATGGCGAGCCCAACGTGCAGCGGGCACGCATTGCCCGGGTCGTGGCGATCACGGTGTTCTGCGTCCTCGGCGCAGCCGCGCTGGTCGGCACGGAAATTCTGCATTTCTTCGGGATCAGCATCCCTTCCTTCCTGATCGGCGGCGGGATCGTGCTGATGATGATGGCGATTTCGATGCTGCAGGCCAAGGAAAGCAGGATCCGGCAGACGCCGGACGAAGCTGAGGAGGCGGCGGAAAAACACGCGGTAGCCGTGGTGCCGCTTGGCATCCCGCTGCTCGCCGGCCCGGGGGCAATCAGCACCATGATCATCGCGACCCACCAGTCGCCGAGCTTTACTTATCACCTCAAGCTGCTGATTCCGGCGCTGATCATCGCCGTCGCGGTATGGGCAACGCTGATCGCTGCCACCCGGATTTCAAAACGCCTGGGCAAAACCGGCATGAACATCATCACCCGGGTAATGGGCCTGATCATCGCGGCAGTAGCGGTCGAGTACGTTTACCGCGGACTCATCGAACTGTTCCCGAAACTGATCTGAATGACTGAAAAGGTGTGGAAGCCGAGCGTGACCGTCGCCGCGATCGTCGAGCGCGAAGGAAGATTCCTCCTGGTAGAGGAGGAAACCGACGACGGACTGATGCTCAATCAGCCGGCGGGTCATCTCGAGGCCAACGAGTCCCTGGTGGAAGGCGCGGCGCGCGAAACGCTGGAGGAAACCGCCTACGAGTTCACGCCCGCGTACCTGGTCGGCGTCTATCGCTGGCGGCATCCCGGCCCCAATGTCACCTACCTGCGCTTCGCCTTTGCCGGCAGGCTGGGCACGCACCACCCCGATCGCACCCTGGATACGGGAATCGTGCGGGCGTTGTGGCTGACTGCGGCGGAGATCCGCGCCAGCCGCAGCCGCCATCGCAGCCCGCTCGTGGTTCGCTGCATGGAGGACTACCAGCTCGGTGCACGCGCCCCGCTCGATCTGCTGGTGCATCTCGACTGAGCGGACCCGGCGAATGCAAAAAAAGCGTGTCGTTGTAGGCATGTCCGGCGGAGTGGACTCATCGGTCGCCGCCTGGCTGCTCAAGGAACAGGGCTTCGACGTCGTCGGCCTGTTCATGAAGAACTGGGAAGACGACGATGACGACGAGTTCTGCACTTCACGCCAGGACCTGATCGATGCGGTGTCGGTCGCCGATCTGATCGGCATCGATATCGAGGCGGTGAATTTCTCCGCCGAGTACAAGGACCGGGTCTTCAAGAATTTCCTCGCGGAGTACCAGGCGGGCCGCACGCCCAATCCGGACGTGCTGTGCAACGCCGAGATCAAGTTCAAGGCCTTCCTCGATCACGCGCTCCAGCTTGGTGCCGAACGAATTGCCACCGGCCACTACGCGCAGGTGCGGCAAGTTGACGGCCTGTTTCAACTGCTCAAGGCCGAAGACGGCACCAAAGACCAGAGCTATTTCCTCTACCGGCTCGATCAGGCACAGCTTTCGAAGACGCTGTTTCCATTGGGCGCGATGTACAAGCGCGACGTGCGCGAACTGGCGAGAAAACTCAGGCTGCCGAATCACGACAAGAAGGATTCGACCGGCATCTGTTTCATCGGCGAGAGGCCCTTCCGCGAGTTTCTCAGCCGCTACCTGCCGACCCAACCCGGCGACATGATTACCCCAGAAGGCAAGGCCGTCGGCAGGCATATCGGCCTGATGTACTACACCATCGGCCAGCGCCAGGGACTGGGGATCGGCGGGCGCAAGGATGGAGAAGGCGAACCCTGGTACGTTGCTGCGAAAGACATGGCGGCAAACAGACTGATCGTGGTGCAGGGCCACGGCCATCCGGCACTGTTGGCAGATGCCCTGACGGCGACTGACCTGAGCTGGATAAGCGGTACCCAACCGCACTGTCACTGGGTTTACGGCGCGAAGACGCGCTACCGGCAGAAGGACGCCCCATGCGAGGTCGAGCGCGTCGATCGGAAGCAGTGCGAAATCAAGTTCGCGGAACCCCAGTGGGCAATCACGCCCGGGCAGTCCGTCGTGGTCTACGAATCGAAGGTGTGCCTCGGCGGAGGGATCATCGAATGCGCGACTGCTCCAGGCAAGTGATTGCGGCCCGCACGTCACTCCCGACCCGAGGTTTCATCCGCCGTCGAGAACCTGGTGAATGGTCCGCCGCAGGAATGGAATCACCTCGCCGGCGAACCAGGGGTTGCGCTTGAACCACATCTGGTTGCGCGGGCTGGGGTGCGGCAACGGGATGCAATACGGCAGGTACTCGCGCCAGGCGCGCACCGTGTCGGTCAGCGTCGACTTGCGCCGGCCGCCGAGGTAATACGCCTGCGCGTAGCTGCCGATGAGCAGCGCTAACCGCAGCTTCGGCAGATGTGCCAACAGTTGCGGATGCCAAAGCGGCGCGCACTCCGGCCGCGGCGGCAAGTCCCCGCCGGGACCGGTCCCCGGGTAACAGAACGCGGCCGGGATGATGGCGATGTGGCGTTGATCGTAGAAGCGTTCGCGCTCGAGTTGCAGCCAATCGCGCAACCTGTCTCCCGAAGGATCGTTCCATGGAATCCCGGTTTCGTGCACGCGGCGACCCGGCGCCTGGCCAACGATCAGCAATTGCGCGGTAACAGAGGCGCGCAGTACCGGCCGGGGGCCGAACGGCAGATGCGCTTCACATACACGGCAGGCATGCACCTTCTTCAGCAACGCTTCGAATTCGCGTCCGCTGCGCCGATCGGGGGCCGCTCTTGTGGGGGCCTTGCGGGTCACCGAAAGACTCCGGCTGCGATGCTCGTCGTGTTAAAATTATTCATACTGATTAGATACTTGGATGACTCACCCTACACCTCTCACCGCCCTGTCCCCGCTTGACGGCCGCTATCGGGACAAGGTGGCCGGGCTTGTCCATTACTTCAGCGAATATGGTCTGATCCGCTACCGCGTATTCGTCGAGATCGAGTGGCTGAAGGCGCTGGCGGCGGCCAATGGGCTTCCCGAGATCAAGCCGCTTGCGTCCGAAACCATCGCGCAGCTCGACGAACTGGTAGCCAAGTTCTCGGTCTCCGACGGGGAAGCAGTCAAAGCCATAGAAGCCCGCACCAACCACGACGTCAAGGCCATCGAATACTGGCTGCGCGAGAATCTCTCCGGCAACCGGGAAATCGCCGGCGTCACGCAGTTCATCCACTTTGCCTGCACTTCCGAGGACGTCAACAACCTCTGTCACGCGCTGATGCTGAGGGACTCGCGGGCGCAGGTGTTGCTGCCGGCCATCGACGCGCTGGTGGACAAACTGGTCGGCCTCGCGCACGCCAATGCCGAGTTGCCCATGCTTTCGCGCACGCACGGCCAGCCGGCCACGCCGAGCACGCTGGGCAAGGAACTGGCGAACGTCGTCCATCGTCTGCGCCGCCAACGCGATCGCGTCGCCAGCGTTGCACTCACCGCCAAGATTAACGGCGCTGTCGGCAATTACAATGCGCACCTCGCGGCCTACCCGGATTTCGACTGGGAGAAATTCTGCCGCACCTTCGTCGAGAACCTGGGTTTCGAGTTCAACCCCTACACCACCCAGATCGAGCCACACGACTGCATCGCCGAACTGCTGGATGCCTATGCGGGGATCAACACGGTGCTGCTCGACCTCGACCGCGACTTGTGGGGATACATCTCCATCGGTTATTTCAAGCAGCGGATCAAGGAAGGCGAAGTCGGATCGTCCACCATGCCGCACAAGGTGAACCCGATCGATTTCGAGAACTCGGAAGGCAATATTGGACTGGCCAACGCCCTGCTCACCCATCTGGCTTCCAAGCTGCCCGTCTCGCGCTGGCAGCGCGACCTCACCGACTCGACAGTGCTGCGCAACCTGGGCGTTGCGCTCGGTTACAGCCTGCTCGCCTATGACGGCTGTCTGAGGGGCTTGAACAAGCTCGAGCCGGATCCGAAACGCATCGGCGCTGATCTGGAAGCCAATTGGGAAGTGCTTGCCGAACCGATCCAGACGGTCATGAAACGCTGCGGAATCGAAGACGCCTACGAGCAGTTGAAGGCACTCACCCGCGGCAGGGAGGGCATCACCCGCGACTCCCTGCACCAGTTCATCCGCGCGCTCGCCATTCCCCAGTCCGAGAAAGAGCGCCTGCTCAAGCTCACCCCGGCCAATTACACCGGGCTTGCCGCGCAGCTGGCAAAACACATCTGAGAATCCGCGCTTACGACGCGCGCCGCGCGCGCCAGAACTCGATGATCCCCGGCATGATCGAAACCACGATGATGCCGACAATGACGAGGGTGAGATTGTCCTTCACCAACGGCAGATTGCCGAAGAAGTAGCCGGCGTAGGTCAGCGACGCCACCCACAGTATCGCCCCGGTCACGTTGAAGAGGAGGAAGTGCCGATAACTCATTGCGCCGATCCCCGCCACCAAGGGCGCGTAGGTACGGATGATCGGCAGGAAGCGGGCGATGAGGATGGTCTTGCCACCGTGCCTTTCGAAAAAAGCGTGGGTGCGCTCCAGATAGGCGCGTTTGAAGAAGCGCGAATCCTCGAAGCGGAACAACCGTGGCCCGAGATAACGGCCCACGGCATAGTTGACCGAATCGCCCATGATCGCCGCCAGTATCAGCAGCAACACCAGCCCATGCACGTGGAGTTCGCCGGCCGCCGCGATGGTCCCGGCAACGAACAGCAGCGAATCTCCCGGCAGGAAGGGCGTGACAACCAGCCCGGTTTCGAGGAAAACGATCAGAAACAGTACGGCATAGATCCAGCTGCCGTAATTCTGCGCCAGCGCGCGTAAATGCTGGTCGAGGTGAACAACCAGATCGAGGAAGCCTGCGATCAAATCCATCGCGGATCCGTCGGTCTAAACGACGGCTTCCTCTTTCTTCTTCTCGGGTTTGATGAAATCTTCGCGCGTCACGCCCAGCCACATCACCAGCGGGCTCGCCACCAGCACCGACGAGTAGATGCCGAACAGGATGCCGATGGTCAGCGCCAGAGCAAAGTAGTGCAGCGTTTCGCCGCCGAAGACCAGCATCGAGGTCACCATCAGCTGGGTACAACCGTGGGTAATGATGGTGCGCGACATGGTACGCGTAATCGCGTTGTTGATGATTTCCGGTGTGTCCGCCTTGCGCATCTTGCGGAAGTTCTCGCGGATGCGGTCAAAAACCACCACCGACTCGTTGACCGAATAGCCCAGGACGGCGAGCACCGCGGCCAGCACCGGCAATGAAAATTCCCATTGGAAGAACGCAAAGAACCCCAGAATGATCACCACGTCGTGCAGGTTCGCGATGATCGCGGAGACGCCGAATTTCCATTCGAAGCGCAGCCACAAATAACAGACGATGCCGATGGACACGAGCAACAACGCCAGCGCACCGTTCTCCACCAGCTCCTTGCCGACCTGTGAACCGACGAAATCCACCCGCCGCAGCTCCACTGTCGGATCGCCCTCGCGCAGCGACTTGATGACACGCTCGGACAGCTGTGCGCCGGTTACGCCCTGCTTGGTCGGCAGCCGGATCAACGCGGTCTGGGAACTGCCGAAACTCTGCACCGTGGCGTCGCTCAGGTTTATGCGGTTCAAGGTCTCGCGAATCTTCGAGACGTCGGCCGCGTGACCGTAGTTCACCTCCATCACCGTACCGCCGGTAAACTCGACCCAGAGATGCAGGCCTTTGGTTACCAGAAAAAACACCGCCAGGATGAAAGTGATCAACGAAATCACGTTGAACACCAACGCATGGCGCATGAACGGGATGTCTTTGCGGATGCGGAAAAATTCCATCTACTCGACCTTTGCGGAAAGCCCTGGGGGGATGATTCTCAGGCCGCCGGCTGGCGCCTGTGCCAATCGGTGTTGCCGATCGGCAGTTTTTCCAGCTTGCGGCGGGCACCGAACGCCAGGTTGACGATGCCGCGGGAAATCACCACGGCGCTGAACATGGAAGTCATGATGCCAAGACAGTGCACCACGGCGAAGCCGCGCACCGGTCCGCTGCCGAACATGAACAACGCAATGCCGGCAATCAGCGTGGTGATGTTCGAATCGAGAATCGTCGCCCAGGCGCGCTCGTAGCCGGCTGATATCGCCGCCTGCGGTGTGGTGCCGTTGCGAAGTTCCTCCCTGATCCGCTCATTGATCAGAACGTTGGAGTCGATGGCCATGCCCAGCGTCAACGCGATCGCCGCGATGCCCGGCAGCGTCAGCGTGGCCTGCAGCATGGACAACAGCGCCACCAGCAGCATCAGGTTGGATGCCAGCGCGAGTACCGAGATCACGCCGAATAAGTTGTAATACGCGATCATGAAGATGGCGATCGCGCTAAAGCCGATCAGCGTCGAATCGAAGCCGCGCTTGATATTATCGGCGCCCAGGCTCGGGCCGACCGTGCGTTCCTCGACGATTTCCATCGGCGCTGCCAGCGCGCCGGCACGCAGCAACAGCGCCACGTCGCGCGCCTCCGTCGTGGTCATCCGGCCGCTGATCTGAACGCGTCCGCCCGGAATCTCCGAACGGATCACCGGTGCCGTCACCACTTCTCCCTTGCCCTTTTCCACCAGCACCATCGCCATGCGCTTGCCGATGCTCTCGCGCGTGATCTGCTGGAAAATCGTTGCGCCGCGGCCGTCCAGATTGATGTGCACCGCCGGCTCGTTGGTCTGGTTGTCGAATCCGGGCTGTGCGTCCGAAATGCGATCTCCGGTGAGAATCACTTCGCGCTTGAGCAGATACGGCACCCCTTCGCGGTCGTAAAGCAGTTCGGCTCCGAACGGCACCTGCCCGCCGACCGCCGCCTGCAACGACGCGCTGTCGCTATGCTCCTCGTCCACCATCCGCACTTCCAGGGTCGCGGTACGGCCGAGAATGTCCTTGGCCTTGGCGGTATCCTGCACACCCGGCAGTTGTACTACCACCCGATCCAGGCCCGCCTGCTGCACGATCGGCTCCGCCACGCCGAGTTCGTTGACGCGATTGCGCAGGGTCGTGATGTTCTGCTGCAGCGCGAAGTCCTGGATTCGTTTCCGCACTTCGGGCTTCAGGGAAGCCGTGACCAGAAACTCGCTGGCGGAGTCGTCAGGCTTGAGCAGCAGATCCGGATTCTGGCGCTGGATCTCTGCGGCAGCCTTGTCGCGCGCTTCGGCATCGCGGAACCTGACCTGCACCGCCTGGCCTTCCCGCGAGATGCCGCTGTAACGAATCTCCTTGGCGCGCAGGGTGGTACGGATATCCGCCGCGTAACGGTCTGCGGCCTTGGTCAGCGCGCCGGCCATGTCGACCTGCAGAAGGAAGTGCACGCCGCCGCGCAGATCGAGACCCAGGTACATGGGCAGCGCATTTATGCGGGTGAGCCAATGCGGCGAACTCGACAGCAGGTTGAGCGCTACGACGTAATTTTCGCCCAGCGCGTTCTGCACAACGTCCTTGGCCTTGAGTTGAGTGTCGGTGTTGCCCAGACGCACCTTGATGCTGTTTGCTTCGAGGAAAACGCCGTCGGGAACAATGTTGGCCTGTCCCAGCGCCTGTTCCACGCGTGCGCGCAGCGGCTCGTCGACTCTTGCGGTGGACTTGCCGGGTGAGATCTGCACCGCCGGCACTTCCCCGAAGAAGTTGGGCAGCGTGTAGAGAAAGCCGACGACCAGGGCGACGGCGATGATGATGTATTTCCAGAGCGGGAAGCGATTCATTTAGGGTCCGTGAGGCGCGCAACGTCAGGCATGAGGATTCGCGGGATGTTGCTCCTCAGCCCTGACCGGCGGTCTTGATGGTTCCCTTGGGCAGCAGGGTGGTGATCGAGGACTTCTGAACCTGGATTTCGACGTTCGGGGCGATTTCCACCGACACGAAGTTATCGCCGACCCTGGTAATTTTCCCGAGCGCGCCGCCTGCGGTGACCACTTCGTCCCCCTTCTGCAATCCGGCAAGCATGGTGCGATGCTCCTTGGTTCGCTTTGCCTGCGGGCGGATCAGCAGGAAGTACAGCAGCACGAACATCAGGACTAGGGGCAGGAGCCCGAACAAGTCCATGCCTCCCGTTCCCGGCACGGTCTGCGCAAATGCATTACTGATTAACACGAAATTTCCTCCGGTCCAGGTTTAGACCGATTTGTCGGCGGACATTTTTTCTGTCGTCCGGTATCGGTTCATGTGGCTTGTTGCGCGCCGCCAAACGCCGGCGCCGAGCCTGAAAAGTGGCGCATTCTAGCATGGCTGTGCCTGCCCAAGACGCAGGCCGGCGACATGTTCCGAAAACCTTCCCGCGCTGATGGCATCGCGCAATCCCCGCATCAATTCCTGATAGAAGAAAAGATTGTGCAGAGTGTTCAGATGCGCGCCGAGAATCTCGTTGATCCGCTGCAGGTGATGCAGATAGGCGCGCGAGAAATTCCGGCAGGTATAGCATTCGCAGGCCGGATCCAGTGGGCCGGTGTCATCGCGGTATCGGGCATTGCGCAGCCGGATGGTGCCGTTGCGGGTGAAAATCCAGCCGTTTCGGGCGTTGCGCGTAGGCATGACGCAATCGAACATGTCGATTCCGCTCGCAACCGCATCGACGATGTCCGCAGGGGTGCCGACGCCCATGAGATAGCGCGGCGCCCCGGCTGGCAGCCTGGGCGCGGTGTGGCGCAGGATGCGCTGCATGTCTTCCTTCGATTCACCCACCGACAGCCCGCCGATGGCGTAGCCGTCGAAGCCGATGTCCGTCAGACCCTTTTGCGACGCGTCGCGCAGGTCCTCGTACATACCCCCCTGAACGATACCGAACAGGGCATTGCCGTTTCCCTCGTGGGCGTGCCTGCTGCGTTGCGCCCAACGCAAACTCAACTGCATCGATTCCGCCGCCTGGCTGCGGTCGGCCGGATACGGCGTGCACTCGTCGAAGATCATGGCAATGTCGGAGTCGAGTACGCATTGCATATGCATCGATTCCTCGGGCGACAGGAAACACGCATCGCCGTTGACCGGCGATCGGAATCGCACCCCCGCCTCGGTGATCTTGCGCATTTCGCCGAGGCTGAACACCTGGAAGCCGCCGGAATCGGTGAGAATCGGTCCGTCCCAGCCCATGAAACGATGCAGCCCGCCGTGCGCCCTGATCACGTCCAGACCGGGACGCAGCCAGAGGTGAAACGTGTTGCCGAGAACCATCTGCGCCCCGATCGAGCGCAGGTCATCCGGACTCATGGCCTTGACCGAGCCGTAGGTGCCGACCGGCATGAATGCCGGCGTTTCCACCGTGCCGTGCGCGAGCGTGAGCCGGCCCCGGCGCGCCGGTCCGTCCCTGGCAATGATTTCAAATCGCATTTTCACGGTCTCGATGGCGCGGCTTTGTCGATCAACATGGCGTCGCCATAGCTGAAGAAGCGGTAGCGGCTGTCAACCGCGTGGCGATAGGCGCGCCGGACATGTTCGGTCCCGGCGAAGGCACAGACCAGCATGAGCAGCGTGGACCGCGGCAGGTGAAAGTTGGTGAGCAGGCGGTCCGTTACCTTGAAGCCGTAGCCCGGACGGATGAAAAGACGGGTCTCCCCGCCGCCGGAAATCAACTTGCCCGACTGTGCCGCCGACTCGAGCGCACGCAGGCTGGTGGTCCCGACCGCGGTAATGCGCCCGCCGCCGGAACGCGTTTCTGCCACCGCTTGCGCGGTTTCAGCGGGAACCTCGTAGCGTTCGCCATGCATCACGTGCCGGTCCACATCGTCCACCCGAACCGGCTGGAAGGTGCCGGCACCGACGTGCAGCGTGATATAGGCAAACCGCACGCCGATTTGTGCAAGGCGCCGCAACAATTCCTCATCGAAATGCAGACCGGCGGTGGGCGCAGCCACGGCTCCCGGCACGCGCGCGTAAACGGTCTGGTAGCGCGCCTCGTCGTCGCTTTCGGCGCGGCGCTCGATGTAAGGCGGGAGCGGCACTTCGCCGAGACGCTCGAGTACCCCGGCTACGTTGTCACCGAACTCCAGGAGAAAGAACTCTCCCTGACGCTCGATCATCGTGGCGTGCGCAAGATCACCGAATTGGATTTTCTGCCCGGGCCTGGGGGGGTGGCTCGTCCTCAACATCGCCAATGCACGGCGCGGGCTCACGATGCGCTCGATCAGGGCTTCCACTTTGCCCCCCGACTCCTTGACGCCCTGCAGTCGTGCCTTGATGACTTTGGTGTCGTTGAAGACCAGCAGGTCACCGCTGCGCAGGAGAAGCGGCAGATCGACAAAAAAATGATCGGTGTATCTTCCGGTTGCGCCGTCAAGGTGCAACAGCCGGCTGGCACTGCGTTGCACGGCGGGGAACTGCGCGATCAGGTCCTGCGGAAGTTCGTAGTCGAATTCTTCGATTCTCATCGCGCGCATTATATGCGGCCGCAGACCACGCCCCCGGTTGCCCCGTGACGCCGAATTCCAGGATAATTGCGCTCCCGTGCCGGATGGCGGAATTAGTACTTGCACGGAGAATCACTAATAAATGCCGGGATGGCGGAATTGGTAGACGCACGGGACTCAAAATCCCGCGGTGGCAACACCATGGGGGTTCGATTCCCCCTCCCGGCACCAGGACCTTTCCAACGTCAGCCCTTCCTCGCGATTCGCGGCCTCTGTTCCGGATCAGATCGGCTCCGACGCAAGAAAAATGAAACTACTCATCAAGAAGACAGATAACGACGGCCGCCTTGCCCTCATTCCCGACTTTCTGACCACTTCCTGGACCATCGAAGTCGCGGACAGCAGCAACCGCGTGGAATTGGCGCGCAAGATTCTGGATGCCGACGCGATGGTCTCGATGAACTGGCCGATGGACATGCCGCCGGCGCCCAGACTGGGGCTGCTTCAGCTTCCCGGGGCCGGCACCGACGATATCGCCTTCGAATCGGTGCCGGCACAGGCGGCAGTATGCAACGTCTACGAGCACGAAATCGGCATAGCCGAATACATTCTCTCGGCGATGCTCCAGTGGGTAATAGGGATCCCGCGGATGGATGCGGCCCTGCGCCGTGGCCAATGGTACGGCTCGCACCTCTCGGGACCGCGCCACGATGAACTGTATGGCAAGACCGTCGGCATCATTGGATATGGCCGTATCGGTCGCGAAGTTGCGCGCCGCGCACGCGCCTTCGGCATGAAGGTGCTCGCCTGCAGCCGCACTCCCCGGAGCGCCGACGAGTTCGTGGAGCGCGTGGATGGGATGGATCGACTGCCCGCACTCCTGCAGGAATCTGACTTCGTCGTTCTGGCATTGCCGTTGGAACCGTCGACCGCCGGGGTGATTGGCACGCAGCAACTGGCAAAGATGAAACCGGGCGCCGTGATCATCAACGTGGCACGCGGCGCTCTGATCGACGAACGGGCACTGTTCGAAGCCTGCAGGGACAAGCGCATCGGCGGTGCGGTGATCGACACCTGGTTCAAATACCCCGCTCACGGGGATACTGTCGCCGAGCCTTCGAATCTGCCCTTCCGCGAACTGGGGAATGTCATCATGACACCGCATGCATCAGGATGGACGGAGGGATTGCGGCCACGCCGCTGTAAGATGATCGCCGGAAATCTGGATCGGCTGGCCCGCGGCGAACCTCTGATCAACGTCGTCAAGCAACCTGTCGCCGGCCGGTGAGCGGCAGGACGCCGGTTTCATTCGAGAGGAACAAAAGCATGGACAACTGGGCCGCCGAGCAGGCCGCCAGAATCATCTGGAACACATGGCGGGCCAATGATCGCGTCGATGGCCTTCCCGCCGATTGCCGGCCCACGAGCCGGCAGGAAGGTTACAAAGTGCAGTCGGAAGTGGCCCGTCTGTCCGGTCAGGCGTTGTTCGGATGGAAGATTGCCGCGACCAGTCAGGCCGGCCAGAAACACATAGGCGTGGACGGACCGCTGGCCGGCCGGCTACTCGAGAACCGCGTGTTCCAGTCGGGCGCCAGCGTACCGATGGTCAACAACCTGATGAAGGTCGCGGAGGCCGAATTCGCGTTTCGCATGGCGCAAGATCTGCCACCGCGCGCGTCAACATACTCGATGCAGGAAGTACTGGATGCGGTGGCATCCCTGCATCCGGCCATCGAAATTCCGGATTCCCGTTATCGGGAATTCGCGAAAGTCGGGGCCGCGCAACTCATCGCGGACAATGCCTGCGCCAGCTACTTCGTAGTGGGGCCGGCGACTGGTGCCGACTGGCGTCGCCACGACCTGGCCGAACACCCCGTGTCGGCGTGGGTAAACGGCAAGCTCGTAAGCGAGGGAAAAGGCGGCAACGTGCTTGGCGATCCACGCCTGGCCCTCACCTGGATCGTCAATGAACTTTCGGTTGTCGGCGAAACGCTGCGCGCCGGACATGTGGTAACGACGGGCACTTGCGTGGTGCCGGTGGAGATCACGCCTGGCGATCATGTGGTCGCCGAATTTGGCCTGTTTGGACGCGCTGAAGCCCGACTCGCGCCGTAGCCGCAGCGACGAACTTCACCATAAAATCAAGGGGCCACGTGGCGCGGAGACAAGTTCCATGCGATAGTGGAAGTTGTCCGGGCGCAGCGATTGACGCGCTCCGGTGACCCGAGGCCCGCGTGGGGCAGGGGAAGGCCAGGTCGGGCAAGCGGTCCAAACCGATACGGCGACCAAGAGGAAATGAGACCGTATGCAGCTTTACTACCCGCGCTCGTTTCTGAAATTGATTCTGGCCGGCTTTTCTCTCGCCGTCCTGCCGCTCATTTTCGCGCTCATCAACAACGCCTTCTCGGTTCACCAGCTCGCCACGCACAGCCAGCGCGTGGTTTACCAGGCGGTACAGGCCACTCAGAACAGCCGGTTCCTGATCGAGCAGATCACCAACATGGAGCGCAGCGTCCGGCAGTTCGCAATCATCGGCGAGCCGTCGCTGCTGCAGGGTTACGGACTCGCCCACGAGCGCTTCGTGGATACCGCCCGCAGGATGGCGACGCTGCCGCTGGATGCACGGCAGAAACAGGCGCTCGAGGCGCTGCGCGCCCACGAGGCTGCGCTGTTCGATCGCATTGGCCAGTCGGGAGCAAAGGCGGACGTAATCGGGTCGGCGGTAGCGGAGCTTGCCGCCCTGTCAGAAGCGGCGCGCGCGCTCGACGAGCAAGGCAACCTGCTGGTGGACCGCGAGGTCGACACCATGCAGAAAATGGCCGGCGAAGTGCAGCGCTTCATTTACTGGCAGCTGCTGGCATTGGTGCCGATCGCACTGCTGCTGGTCGTTGCCGCGACCCTGCTGATTTCCAAGCCGATCGCCCAGCTCGAATCGGCGATCCAGAACCTGGGTGAGGGTAGATTCGATGCACGCGTCACCGTCAACGGCCCGGCCGACCTGGAATCCCTGGGACGCCAGCTCGACTGGCTGCGCCTGCGTCTGCTCGATCTGGAAGAACAGAAATCGCGTTTTCTGCGCCATGTGTCGCACGAACTTAAGACACCCCTGACGGCGCTGCGGGAAGGCGTGGAACTGCTGTCCGATGAGGTGACCGGGAAAATGACCGCGGGACAGTTCGAAATCACCCGCATCCTAAGGCAAAACACGTTGCGGCTGCAGAAGCTGATCGAGGACTTGTTAGACTATCACAGCGCACAGTTTCATACTTCGGCACTGACGTTCTCGCAATTCGATCTGAAAGCCATGGTGACGCGCGTCGCGCAACAGCATTCGTTGACGATGCGCAGCAAGAATTTGAGCCTGAACCTGTCCGCCTCAGACCTCCAGATTGAAGCCGACGAGAACAAGATAGAAGCGATCATAGACAACCTGCTGTCCAATGCCATCAAGTTCTCGCCCGCAGGCGGAACCATCCGCGCGCAGCTGCGCCGGCGTGGCGCCGATGCGGTGATTGACGTCATGGACGAGGGTCCCGGCATTTCTCCCGAAGAACGCGGGCGCGTCTTCGAACCTTTTTACCAAGGCAACACTGCCTACACCGGTCCGGTGAAAGGTACGGGGCTCGGGCTGGCGATCGTCCGCGAATATGCGACGGCGCACCAGGGCAGCGTAGAAATCATCGACGACGGCAATCCCGGCGCACACCTGCGAGTGGTCCTGCCGACTCGGCAGATGGAGGCGGCCGCATGATCAGGCTGTATATTGCGTCGATCGTTGTGCTGGCCACCCTTCTCGGCGGCTGCATGGCAGCCGCCGAACCAAACACGCGTCGCGACCCGTGGTACCAGGCGGTAGTCGAGCCCATGCAAGACGATGACGCCCGCGCGCTGCGCTTCCACGAAAATGCGCTCAAGCTCAAGGGAGCAGAACTTGCACGCGAACTCGATTCGACCCGTCAGGAATTCGAGAAGGACAAATCCGAGTTCAACCGGGTACGGCTCGCCATGCTGCTGTCCCTGCCGGGCACCGGGTTTCGCGATGACCAGGCAGCATTGAATCTGGTTCAGCCTTTTTTGAATGACAAGCGCTATGAGAATTCCGTACTGCGTCCGCTGGCCCTGGTGCTCCATACACAGCTTTCCGAACTCAAACGACTGGATGAGGCACTTCAGCAGCAGACGGCAAAAACCAAGGAAGAACAGCGCCGCGCCGACGCCCTGCAGCAGAAACTGGAGGCCATTCTGGATATGGAAATGAAGATGATCGAGCGCGAGCAGACGGCGCCGCCGCCGAAGAGAAGGTAATCATGTCAAAGGCACGAATACTCATCGTCGACGACGATCCCGATCTGCTGCGGCTTCTGACGTTCCGTCTGGAAGGCGCGGGCTATGCCGTGGAGAGCGCGGACAGCGCGGAGCGCGCGTTGGCGCGCCTATCCGCGTCCACCCCGCAACTGGTGATTACCGATCTGCGCATGAGCGGAATGGACGGCATGGCGCTGTTCGAGAACATCCACAAGAGCAACCCGGCGTTGCCGGTCATTATCCTCACCGCGCACGGCACGATACCGGATGCGGTTGCGGCGACTCAGCGCGGTGTGTTCGGGTATCTCACCAAGCCTTTCGACAGCAAGGAACTGCTGCTGCAGGTCGAAAGGGCCATCACCCTGAGCGGCAGCCACGCTGAAAAGGCGGCCGGTAACACCGACTGGCGCGTCGAGATCATAACCCGCAGCCCGGCGATGGAAAGCATTCTCGGCAAGGCCAAGTTGGTGGCGGCCAGCGATGCCAGCGTGCTGATCCGCGGCGACAGCGGCACCGGCAAGGAGCTGCTGGCACGGGCGGTGCACCGGGCGAGCCCGCGCGCCGAGAAGCCATTTGTTGCCGTCAACTGCGGCGCCATACCCGAACAACTGCTGGAGTCCGAGTTGTTCGGCCATATGAAAGGCTCGTTCACCGGCGCCGCCCGAGATTACAAGGGGCTGTTCCAGTCAGCCGAAGGAGGCACGGTTTTCCTCGATGAGATCGGCGACATGCCGCTGCCGCTGCAGGTAAAGCTGCTGCGCGTGCTGCAGGAAAAAGAGGTCCGGGCAATCGGCTCGACCCAGACCATCCCCGTGGACGTGCGCATCATCTCGGCAACGCATCGCAACCTCGAGGACGCGATCAAGATCGGAGCGTTCCGCGAAGACCTGTATTACCGACTCAACGTCGTATCGTTCGCGCTGCCCTCGCTCGCCGAGCGGCGCGAAGACATTCCGGTGCTCGCCGCGTACTTCCTCGCGCAGCTTGCCGACAAATACAAGAAACCGCTCAACGGATTTGCCTCCGAAGCGATGGAAATCCTGGTGAAATCGTCGTGGCCCGGCAACGTACGTGAACTGTACAACGTGGTCGAACAGGCGGTTGCGTTGTCCACCACGCCGATCATTCCGCCGGCGCT